>NZ_JALDTU010000007.1:0-133071 GCF_023109005.1 Streptococcus oralis
GGAAAAGAGTTCGCCTGCCATCCTCTGGTAGAGAATTTAGGAATTTCCTTTTTCTTTGCGGACGCCTATTCATCTTGACAGAGAGGAAGCAATGAAAACGCAAATGGCTTACTAAGAGAATATTTCCCAAAGAAAATAGATTTAGCTGCTATATCTGATGAGGCTTTGAACAAGGCCTTATATGATATCAATCACCGACCACGAAAATGTTTAGCTTACAGAACTGCTTATGAAGCTCTAGTGGATGAGTTAGAGTAAATGTTGCGCTTATTCTTGCAATTTATCATTTATAAATATAGTGGACTGTTGAAATTTCAAATTTTATTTTTTAAGTCTATAATTACCTTTTTATTTTATTTTTAGTTCGTTTAGCTTTAAATTCTTCTTTTATAGGATTTGAAGCTTTTTTAGTTCCTTTTTTTGTTAGACTAGTGTTACTAATAAGAAAGGGAATTTTTATATGCTTCAGAAATTTTATGATCGAGCATTTGTTTTTTTGAAACTAGTTGAACAAGAATATGCCTCTTTAGGCCAGAGTTGTGCTGAGTGGGAATCACTTCATCTTCGGTTTTTACTATATTATTTAATCCGATTTAAAATAAAAAGTGATAGGGACTTTTCACTATATCACTTTAAAACAGCTTATCGCCTATATCTAGATAAATTACTGCAAGGTGGTACAACTCTTATCCAATAAGAAACTCATAAATCATATATCACGAACAATAATCTGTGTTGATTTTATATTTTTTAGGATTTTGTTTAATTTTTAAGGTTTTGAATTTTGTTATTTACAGAAATTCCAAATCTTTTCTACTGTTTCTTCTTGATAAAATAGTGTTTTTTTCTTATAATAAATTGTAAGATATAATTGCGGGTGAAATTCCTGCCATGTATATGAGAAAGGACGAGCTCCTAGTAGCTCAGACGAATTTTATTATGACTTCAGTTGTTGTTGTAGGTACCCAATGGGGCGATGAAGGTAAAGGAAAAATTACAGATTTTCTTTCAGCCAATGCGGAAGTGATTGCTCGTTACCAAGGTGGTGATAATGCAGGTCACACCATTGTTATTGATGGTAAAAAGTTTAAGTTGCACTTGATTCCATCTGGAATTTTCTTCCCTGAAAAAATTTCAGTTATTGGAAACGGTATGGTTGTAAACCCTAAATCTCTTGTGAAAGAATTGTCTTATCTGCATGAAGAAGGTGTTACAACAGATAATCTACGTATCTCTGATCGTGCGCATGTTATTTTGCCTTACCACATTGAGTTGGATCGCTTGCAAGAAGAGGCTAAAGGTGACAATAAGATTGGTACTACAATAAAGGGAATCGGTCCAGCCTATATGGACAAGGCAGCCCGTGTAGGTATCCGTATTGCAGATCTTTTGGATAAAGAAATTTTCCGTGAGCGTTTGGAACGCAATCTTGCGGAAAAGAATCGTTTGTTTGAAAAATTGTATGATAGTGAACCTATTTCAGTTGATGATATTTTTGAAGAGTATTATGAGTATGGTCAACAAATCAGGCAATACGTGACAGATACTTCTGTTATCTTGAACGATGCGCTTGATAATGGTAAACGTGTGCTGTTTGAAGGTGCGCAAGGTGTTATGTTGGATATTGACCAAGGTACGTATCCATTTGTTACTTCTTCAAACCCTGTCGCTGGTGGTGTGACAATTGGGTCTGGAGTTGGTCCAAGTAAGATTGACAAGGTTGTAGGTGTTTGTAAAGCCTATACAAGTCGTGTAGGTGACGGACCTTTCCCAACTGAGTTGTTTGATGAAGTGGGAGATCGTATCCGTGAAGTAGGTCATGAATACGGAACAACAACTGGCCGTCCACGTCGTGTAGGTTGGTTTGACTCAGTTGTGATGCGTCATAGCCGCCGTGTATCTGGAATTACAAATCTTTCATTGAACTCTATTGATGTTTTGAGTGGTTTGGATACAGTTAAAATCTGTGTAGCCTATGATCTTGATGGTCAACGTATTGACTACTATCCAGCTAGTCTTGAACAGTTGAAACGTTGCAAACCTATCTACGAAGAGTTACCAGGCTGGTCAGAAGATATCACTGGAGTCCGTAATTTGGAAGATCTTCCTGAGAATGCGCGTAACTATGTTCGTCGTGTGAGCGAGTTGGTTGGGGTTCGTATCTCAACTTTCTCAGTAGGACCTGGTCGTGAACAAACTAATATTTTAGAAAGTGTTTGGTCATAGGAGATTTTTAAGATTAGTTTAAGATAGGTCGGGTATACTATAGACAGTTACAAGAAGACCTCCTAACTTGTTGTAACAAATATCCTAAACTTTTCTTTTTCATAATAATCTCCCTATTAAGTCACCGCATTCGGTGGCTTTTTTTGTATTGAGAATCATGATATAATAATAAAATCGACAAGTAGGAAAAGAGAAGAACGATGAATTATACAGTTGAAGAAAAAGAAGCCTTTATGAGAGAGGCTTTGAGAGAGGCTGAGATTGCCTTAGAACACGATGAAATTCCAATTGGTTGTGTGATTGTCAAGGATGGAGAAATCATTGGTAGGGGGCATAATGCGCGCGAGGAGTTGCAACGGGCGGTCATGCATGCAGAAATCATGGCCATAGAGAATGCGAATGTTAGTGAGGAGAGTTGGCGCCTGCTGGATTGTACGCTTTTTGTGACCATTGAACCTTGTGTTATGTGTAGCGGGGCCATTGGGCTTGCCCGTATTTCAAACGTAGTCTACGGGGCTAAAAATCAGAAATTTGGTGCAGCTGGAAGTTTGTATGATATTTTGACAGATGAGCGTCTCAATCATCGTGTAGAGGTGGAAACGGGAATTTTGGAAGATGACTGTGCAGCGATTATGCAGGACTTTTTCCGAAATCGACGGAAAAAATAATTTCTCTTTAAAAACAGAAGGGAATGTGGTATAATAAATAGTGGAGCAACAGTTCTGCGTGAAGCGGGTCAGGGGAGGAATCCAGCAGCCCTAAGCGATTTGAATTGTGTGCTCTTTTTTTCGTGCTTTTTCCGAATAAATAAGATAGAATAATCTAGAATAAATGATAATAGAAAAGAGAAAATTATGAAAATTCGTGGTTTTGAATTGGTTTCGAGTTTTACAGATGAAAATTTATTGCCCAAGCGTGAGACAGCTCATGCGGCTGGCTATGACTTAAAGGTTGCCGTGCGTACGGTGATCGCGCCAGGAGAGATTGTCTTAGTTCCGACAGGGGTTAAGGCTTATATGCAACCAACTGAGGTCCTCTACCTTTATGATCGCTCTTCAAACCCTCGTAAAAAGGGCTTGGTTTTAATTAACTCAGTTGGGGTTATTGATGGGGACTATTATGGAAATCCTGGGAATGAAGGGCATATTTTTGCGCAGATGAAGAATATCACAGACCAAGAGGTTATTCTTGAAGTTGGGGAACGTGTTGTCCAGGCTGTCTTTGCTCCTTTCTTAATTGCAGATGGAGATACGGCAGACGGCGTTCGAACTGGTGGTTTTGGTTCAACTGGTCACTAGGATGAAGATTATCTTTGTACGCCACGGGGAGCCAGATTATAGTATGCTTGATAAACTTGAAAATCCGCAACTCTATAGTGGTTTTGGTCGTGATTTAGCACCATTGACAGGAAAAGGTCGCAGTCTGGCAAAAGAAGTTGCTAAAACTGCATGTTTTGGAAAGGCAGAGATTATTATTTCATCGTCTGTGACGAGGGCTTTAGAAACAGCACATTATATAGCAGTTGAAACAGGATTGGACTTATTTGTGGAGCCGTTTTTTCATGAGTGGCGTCCAGACTTAGATGGCACTAACTCTGATTTAACTAGTGTATTGGTAGCTCATGAATATTATCTAAAACATCAAGGAGGTTTATCTGAAGATTCTCCTTATCGCTATGAAACTGATCTAGAGATGCGTCATCGTTTTTTAAGAGCTTTGGAAAAATATAAAAATTATAAAACTATTATCATTGTAACTCACGGAATGCTCATGCGCCAGTTTGTGCCAAATGAGAAGATTGATTTCTGCCAAGTAATTGAGTGTGAGTTAGAGATATAGAAAGAGGTTTATCATCGCAAAGAAAAAAGCGACATTTGTATGTCAAAATTGTGGGTATAATTCCCCTAAATATCTGGGTCGTTGTCCCAACTGTGGGTCTTGGTCTTCTTTTGTAGAAGAGGTTGAGGTTGCCGAGGTCAAAAATGCGCGTGTGTCCTTGACAGGTGAGAAAACCAAGCCTATGAAACTGGCTGAGGTGACTTCTATCAATGTCAATCGAACCAAGACGGAGATGGAGGAATTCAACCGTGTGCTTGGAGGCGGAGTGGTACCAGGAAGTCTTGTCCTCATCGGTGGGGATCCTGGGATTGGGAAATCAACCCTTCTCCTACAAGTTTCGACTCAGCTGTCTCAAGTGGGTACGGTTCTCTATGTCAGTGGGGAGGAGTCTGCTCAGCAGATTAAGTTACGAGCAGAGCGCTTAGGTGATATTGATAGTGAGTTTTATCTCTATGCAGAGACCAATATGCAGAGCGTTCGATCTGAGGTGGAGCGCATTCAACCAGATTTTCTCATCATCGACTCTATCCAGACTATTATGTCTCCTGAAATTTCAGGAGTACAGGGGTCTGTCTCTCAGGTGCGTGAGGTAACGGCTGAACTCATGCAGTTGGCGAAGACTAATAATATTGCTATCTTTATCGTAGGGCATGTGACCAAGGAAGGAACCTTGGCTGGTCCGCGTATGTTGGAGCATATGGTAGATACGGTGCTTTACTTTGAAGGGGAACGTCACCATACCTTTCGTATCTTGAGAGCAGTCAAAAACCGTTTTGGTTCTACTAATGAGATTGGGATTTTTGAGATGCAGTCGGGTGGCTTGGTTGAGGTGCTCAATCCGAGTCAAGTTTTCCTAGAGGAGCGTTTGGACGGTGCTACTGGTTCGTCAATCGTTGTGACCATGGAAGGGACCCGTCCGATTTTGGCGGAGGTTCAGGCTTTGGTAACACCAACCATGTTTGGAAATGCTAAGCGCACAACGACAGGACTTGATTTCAATCGTGCGAGTTTGATTATGGCTGTTTTGGAAAAACGAGCAGGGCTTCTTTTGCAAAATCAGGATGCCTATCTCAAATCTGCTGGTGGCGTGAAATTGGATGAGCCTGCCATTGACTTAGCCGTTGCGGTTGCGATTGCTTCAAGCTACAAGGACAAGCCTACCAATCCTCAGGAATGTTTTGTGGGTGAACTGGGCCTGACCGGAGAAATTCGACGCGTGAATCGTATCGAACAACGTATCAATGAAGCGGCAAAACTGGGTTTTACCAAGATTTATGTACCCAAGAATTCCTTGACAGGAATCACTCCACCCAAGGAAATTGAAGTCATTGGTGTGACGACTATTCAGGAAGTTTTGAAAAAGGTCTTTGCATAATCCGTGACAAATCCTCTTAAAAATGATAAGATAGGAGAAATATTTGATTATCAAATTTTTGAGGAGGGAATCGTGTCGTATTTTGAACAGTTTATGAAAGCCAATCAGGCTTATGTTGCCCTACATGGGCAGTTAAATTTGCCACTTAAACCCAAAACCAGAGTAGCTATCGTGACCTGCATGGACTCGCGTCTACACGTTGCGCAAGCTCTAGGTTTGGCACTTGGGGATGCCCATATCTTGCGGAATGCGGGTGGTCGAGTGACTGAAGACATGATTCGTTCACTGGTGATTTCCCAGCAACAAATGGGGACAAGAGAAATCGTGGTGCTTCACCATACAGACTGTGGAGCTCAAACCTTTCAAAATGAAAGTTTTCATGAACATTTGAAACACGAGCTCGGAGTTGATGTGTCTGATCAAGATTTTTTACCATTCCAGGATGTTGAAGAGAGTGTGAGAGAGGATATGTGGTTACTTCGAGAATCTCCACTGATTCCTGATGATGTGGTTATTTCAGGTGCTGTCTATGATGTGGATACAGGAAGTATGAGAGAGGTATACTAACTTTGTCTCGAAAAAATTTCATCCTAGCATAAAATCGATTGTTAAAATGTAGGATTTTTAGTTTTAATATAGCTAATATAAAATAGTAAAAACAAGGGTATAAATGTTTGCTCTTGTTTTATTTTTGATTGAAAAATAAAGGAAAAAGCGCTACAATGGTAAATGGAAAATGTTGTGTAAAAAACAAGTGATACATAAATACCGGAGGAAATCATGTCTTTTTCTGATTTAAAGCTGTTTGCCCTTTCTTCTAATAGAGAATTGGCAGAGCGTGTGGCGCAAGAAATTGGGATAGAGTTGGGGAAATCGACTGTTCGCCAATTTTCAGATGGGGAGATTCAGGTCAACATCGAAGAATCAATCCGTGGAAAACACGTCTTTATCCTACAATCAACTAGCTCACCTGTAAATGACAATCTGCTCGAAATTTTGATTATGGTGGACGCATTGAAGCGTGCTAGTGCAGAATCTGTCAACGTTGTCATGCCTTACTATGGCTATGCACGTCAGGATAGAAAAGCGCGCGCGCGTGAGCCAATCACTGCAAAACTCGTTGCAAACATGCTAGAAGTTGCTGGGGTAGATCGTTTGTTGACGATTGATTTGCACGCTGCACAGATTCAGGGATTCTTTGATATTCCTGTAGATCACTTGATGGGTGCTCCATTGATTGCGGACTATTTTGAACGTCGTGGCATGGTTGGCTCTGACTACGTGGTTGTCAGCCCAGACCATGGTGGGGTGACTCGTGCTCGTAAATTGGCGGAGTTTTTGAAAACTCCGATTGCGATTATTGATAAACGCCGTAGTGTAGACAAGATGAATACCAGTGAAGTGATGAATATTATCGGTAAGGTAGAAGGTAAGACTTGTATCTTGATTGACGATATGATCGATACAGCTGGAACTATTTGCCATGCGGCGGACGCTCTTGCTGAAGCAGGTGCTGTTGAAGTATATGCAAGCTGTACGCACCCAGTACTTTCTGGCCCTGCTATGGATAATATCCAAAAATCAGCTATTAAAAAATTGGTTGTTTTGGATACTATCTATCTACCAGAAGAGCGTTTGATTGATAAGATTGAACAGATTTCTATTGCCCACCTCTTAGGGGATGCCATTGTTCGTATCCACGAAAAACGTCCTCTTTCTCCTCTATTTTGTATTGAGAAAAAGATTTAATCTTTCACTTGAAATAGATAGTTCTCCTAGCAAGAAAAGAAACTTGCTAGGAGATTTTTATAGTCAAAATCTGCAAGCCTTTTCAAAATGTGCTATACTGATGAAAAAAGGAGGATCTCTATGAGCCAAGAATTTATCAATCCAAGTGATGGTGTGATCCGCCAGTATCTGGCGACCAGTAAAACGTTAGCGGTAGTGGGCTTGTCCGATCGTGAGGAAACAACCAGCAATCGAGTGACCAAGGAAATGCAGGCTCGGGGCTATAAAATCATTCCAGTTAATCCCAAGGCTGCAGGTGGGGAAATCTTGGGAGAAAAGGCTTATGCGAGTCTAGCTGAGATTCCTTTTCCTGTGGATATTGTCAATGTATACCGACGGAGCGAGTTTTTGCCAGATGTGGCGCGTGATTTTCTCAGGGCTGATGCCAAGATTTTTTGGGCGCAATTAGGACTTGAAAATCTAGAAGCGGAAGAAATCTTGCGTGCTGGAGGATGCGATGACATCGTGATGAATCGCTGTATCAAGAGAGAACATACTCGCTTAATTCTTAAGAAATAAAAAGGTAGCCATGGGCTACCTTTTTATATTATAAAGTACCAATCAATGCTTGCATGCCAAGGCTGGTGAGGATGATAGCAATCCAGCAAAGGGCTCCGAGGACAATAGATTTGCCACTGGATCTAACCATGGCAATCAGATTGGTTTTGAGACCGATAGCACTCATGGCCATGATGATAAAGAATTTAGAGAGTTGTTTGAGAGGGGTAAAGAAGCTACTGGACACACCGAGAGAGGTAAGGAGAGTCGTTAAGAGAGAGGCCAGGATAAAATAAAGGATAAAAAGTGGGAAAACTTTTTTTAGTTGTAGGCCTTGTTTATTTTCTTGCTGGCGACTTTGCCAGTAGGAGAGGAAGAGAGTGATGGGAATGATCGCTAAGGTGCGCGTGAGTTTAACAATGGTTGCAGACTCGAGGGTATTGGTCTGATAAAGACTGTCCCAGGCACTAGCTGTGGCCGTTACAGAAGAAGTATCATTGACCGCAGTTCCTGCAAAGAGAGCAAAGCCGTCATTGGATAGATGAAGCCAGGTTCCTAGAGTTGGAAAGATGAGCGCAGCCAAGATATTGAAGAAAAAGATAACGGAAATGGCTTGGGCGACTTCCTTTTCCTTAGCATGGATAACAGGCGCTGTCGCCGCAATGGCAGAACCTCCACAGATCGAAGATCCCACTCCAATCAAGGTAGCCAGTTTTGTATCCAGTGCAAAGAAACGCTGGAAGAGGTAGGCGACAATCAAGGAAATTGAAATTGTTGATAGGATGACAGGGAGTGAAGTTTGTCCGACTGCAAAGACTTGCGAGATATTGAGACCAAAACCAAGCAAGATAACAGCATACTGGAGTAATTTTTTGGAACTAAAGGTCAGACCTGCATCTAGTTGTTTGTAGGGGGAGAGCCAGGGGTGTAGGAGCATTCCTATAAAGATTGCAAAAACGGGTGCACCCACGACGGGGAAAAGTCCTCCTAGAAACCAAGAAATGATAGAAATGAGAAGGCAGGCCAAGATGCCTGCTCCATTTTTTGATAGAAATGACATAAAAACCTCCAATCATAATCTGTTACCATTATAGACCTGTAAACAGGAAAAGTAAAATAGAAAGTGGAAAGCTATTCTATAATGTATTTTTGCGGTTGGGGGGCTTTTGTAGTATAATAGAGATACGTTTTGAGAGTAGGAGGTATCTATGGACTTAACTAAGCGCTTTAATAAACAATTAGATAAGATTCAAGTTTCGTTGATTCGCCAGTTTGACCAGGCTATTTCGGAGATTCCTGGGGTCTTGCGTTTGACCTTGGGGGAACCTGATTTTACAACGCCAGATCATGTCAAGGAGGCAGCCAAGCGAGCCATTGATCAGAACCAATCCTACTATACAGGGATGAGCGGTTTACTGACCTTGCGCCAGGCTGCTAGCGACTTTGTAAAAGAAAAATACCAGCTAGATTATAATCCTGAAAATGAAATTTTGGTTACAATTGGGGCGACAGAGGCTTTATCTGCTACTTTGACGGCTATTTTGGAAGAGGGGGACAAGGTGCTCTTGCCAGCTCCTGCCTATCCAGGATATGAGCCGATTGTCAATCTAGTTGGGGCAGAGATTGTCGAGATTGATACAATTGAAAATGGTTTTGTCTTGACCCCTGAAATGTTGGAAAAGGCCATTTTGGAGCAAGGGGACAAGCTCAAAGCAGTTATTCTCAACTATCCAGCCAATCCGACAGGAATTACCTATAGTCGAGAGCAGTTGGAAGCCTTGGCAGACGTTTTACGAAAGTATGAGATTTTCGTTGTCTGTGATGAGGTTTACTCAGAATTGACCTATACAGGGGAAGCCCATGTATCTCTGGGAACTATGCTGAGAGACCAGGCTATTATTATTAATGGCTTGTCTAAATCGCATGCTATGACTGGTTGGCGTTTAGGCTTTATCTTTGCTCCTGCAGCTTTCACAGCTCAGTTAATCAAGAGTCACCAATATTTGGTTACTGCCGCAAATACCATGGCGCAACATGCTGCGGTGGAGGCCTTGACCGCTGGTAAAAACGACGCAGAGCCTATGAAGAAGGAATACATCCAGCGTCGAGATTATATTATCGAAAAGATGACAGCTCTTGGTTTTGAGATTATCAAACCAGACGGTGCCTTCTATATCTTTGCTAAGATTCCAACAGGTTATAATCAAGACTCCTTTGCTTTTCTGAAGGATTTTGCCCAGAAGAAGGCTGTTGCCTTTATTCCGGGTGCTGCTTTTGGTCAGTATGGAGAAGGCTATGTGCGTCTGTCTTATGCAGCCAGCATGGAAACGATCAGGGAGGCTATGAAACGACTTGAGGAGTACATGAGAGAAGCATGATTCAGTCTATCACGAGTCAAGGCTTGGTGCTCTACAATCGTAATTTTCGTGAGGATGACAAGTTAGTCAAGATTTTTACCGAGCAGGCTGGCAAGCGCATGTTTTTCGTCAAACACGCTGGTCAGTCCAAACTAGCTCCGGTTATTCAGCCCTTGGTGTTGGCGCGATTTCTCTTGCGCATCAATGATGACGGGCTTAGCTACATCGAGGACTACCATGAGGTGATGACCTTTCCCAAGATTAATAGTGATCTCTTTGTCATGGCCTATGCGACCTATGTGGCTGCTCTTGCAGATGCTAGTTTGCAGGATAACCAGCAGGATGCTCCCTTGTTTACTTTTTTGCAAAAGACTTTGGAGTTGATGGAAGAGGGTTTGGATTATCAGGTTTTGACCAATATTTTTGAAATTCAAATCTTGACCCGATTTGGGATTAGCCTTAATTTTAATGAGTGTGTCTTTTGCCATCGGATCGGTCAGGCTTTTGACTTTTCTTTCAAATATGGAGCCTGCCTCTGTCCAGAGCATTATCATGAAGATGAGAGACGTTGCCATCTCAATCCCAATATCCCTTATCTACTCAATCAATTTCAAGCCATTGATTTTGAGACCTTGGAGACCATTTCGCTCAAGCCCGAAATCAAGCAAGACTTGCGCAAGTTTATAGACCAAATCTACGAAGAGTATGTTGGAATTCACCTAAAATCAAAGAAATTTATTGATTCCCTAGCAGACTGGGGACAATTACTAAAAGAGGAAGACAAATGAAAAAAATCGCAGTAGATGCTATGGGGGGCGATTATGCACCTCAAGCTATCGTTGAGGGTGTCAATCAAGCCCTGGCTGACTTTTCAGATATTGAGGTTCAACTCTATGGAGACGAAAGCAAAATCAAGCAATATCTAACAGCGACAGAACGTGTCAGCATTATCCATACGGATGAGAAGATTGATTTTGATGATGAACCTACAAAAGCTATTCGTAAGAAGAAAAATGCCAGTATGGTATTAGCGGCTAAGGCAGTCAAAGAAGGAGAGGCAGACGCTGTCCTCTCGGCTGGGAATACAGGTGCCTTGTTGGCTGCAGGATTCTTCATTGTCGGTCGTATCAAGAATATCGACCGTCCTGGACTCATGTCAACCTTACCGACCATTGATGGCAAAGGCTTTGACATGCTAGACCTTGGAGCCAATGCAGAAAATACAGCTCATCATCTGCACCAATACGCTGTTTTGGGTTCCTTTTACGCGAAAAATGTTCGTGGGATTTCGAAACCACGTGTTGGCTTGCTCAATAATGGAACAGAAAGTAGCAAGGGTGATCCTCTTCGTAAGGAAACCTACGCCTTGCTAGCAGCGGATGAAAGCTTGAATTTTGTCGGAAACGTGGAAGCGCGTGATTTGATGAATGGCGTTGCGGATGTTGTTGTGGCAGATGGTTTCACGGGAAACGCTGTGCTCAAATCTATTGAAGGGACAGCTATGGGAATTATGGGCTTGCTCAAGACAGCTATCACAGGTGGTGGTCTTCGAGCGAAACTAGGTGCTCTTCTTCTCAAGGATAGCCTTAGAGGTTTGAAAAAGCAACTCAACTATTCAGATGTTGGTGGAGCAGTCTTGTTTGGTGTTAAGGCACCGGTTGTCAAGACTCATGGCTCAAGTGATGCCAAGGCTGTGTATAGTACGATTCGCCAGATTCGTACTATGCTAGAAACAGACGTAGTTGCCCAGACTGCGCGTGAATTTTCAGGAGAATAAAAAAGATGACAGAAAAAGAAATTTTTGACCGTATTGTAACCATTATCCAAGAGCGACAGGGAGAGGACTTTGTCGTAACAGAGGCCTTGAGTTTGAAAGATGACCTAGATGCGGACTCAGTGGATTTGATGGAGTTCATCTTGACACTAGAAGATGAATTCGGAATTGAAATCAGTGATGAGGAAATTGACCAACTGCAAAGTGTAGGAGATGTGGTAGCAGTTGTCAAAAGTAAAGAATAGCAAAAAGCAACATGCAAATCATGTTGCTTTTTTGTTTGCAGAAAAAAGAAAAATTTTTAGTAGAAATTGCGAATAAAGAGATGAGAAAGATAAAAGGAGGAATGTTTATGTATGTGATCGGTCTTTATCCGTGGTTCATTAAGTGGTTTTTAAAATAAAAATGAATGAGTTGCTCATTTTCGAATTGTTTTTCGAATAGATAGGTAAGGAAAAAGGGAAGGAGATAAGAAAATGATTTCAGTAATTTACCCAATCTGGCTATTTAAGTGGCTTAGAGGTTAAAGATTAGATATATAGAAAAAAATAAGGAGAAGAAAGATGACAAACTTTGACAAAATGGAACAGAACTTTGCAGCTCTTACAGAAGAAGAGTTGACGGATGTGAATGGGGGATTGATTATTACAGCAGCTGGAATTATTTTAGCAGGAAAAGTAGCAGGTGCTGTGGTTACAATTGGAGGAGCTCTTTATGGAGCAGGATATGCTATTGGAAAAGCATTGCGACCTTAATATGATTAGAAAGGAGGCTTAACAATGAAACAATTTCAAGAATTATCTTTTCAAGAACTTGAAGAGGTTCAAGGCGGTGTTATTACATTAACGATAGGTACGGTAGTGCTTGTAGGCTGGAAAGCAGTAGCAGCTTATGGAGCAGCGGCTACTGTAGCAGGAGGTACACTTGGATTGGGAGTCTATAATGGATACAGAGGGCGTTAGACTATGAACAATCGGAACCTTAATCTCAATACACTCTTACCCAAATTAGCTACTATAGTTCCTTTCTTGGCTATAGCTCTCAATCTTGTACTTCATGTGATTCGTACAGGTTCATTAGTATCCTTTGATTGGCAATGGACTGTAGTTGGTTTACTTGCTTCGGGCTATTTTGGTATTTTTTGTAAGGATTTGACGAAAAATAATCAAAACTATAAAAGATCAATCTGAATGAAAAGGATTTTATGCATGTAAATGGTGGAGTTTTCCCGCCTTTCTTTTCAGGTAAATAGGAGTCTATCATGAAAAAATTCTTATTAGGATTTGCTGAGGGGTATTTTGTCGTATCGATCATTATTTATATCGCAACGTATTTGATTATGAAAAATCCGATCAACACCTTGTTTTATCCAGAAACCTATCCAATTCTACTTGGTCTGTTTTATCTAGGATACAAGTACAAAACAAAAGAAAGTAAGATAGGGAATTGATGAACCATCAGATCGGAGTTTGAGATGAAAGTCGTTCAATTACTACAAAAAGCTTGGCTAGAGTTTATTGTATTGTTTAGTTCAATGGCTTATCTAATGATTAGAATTGTGGCTGATGTAAACAAAATAAATTTACCTACATGGTTTGAATGTTTTGATATACCTACGATTTCATTATTTTTGATGACCTTTATCTTACTTTATAAAAGTAAAGAAAATATCATTTCAGAATAATTTATTTCTGGGCATTCATTTTTTAACGGTTGCTTTAAGCAGGCAGAACTTTCGTTCTGCCTTTTTACATTTAAACGATAGTTTATGCTTTTTAAAGTGCGTTTTAGGCGTAAAAATAGTTTTTTCAGAAATAATTCCCTTATTTCTTCCTTGTTTGGTTAAAATAATCTTACAAAGTTTTTAGAGATTATTAGAAAAAAGGAGATGGATATGAAATTTGGGAAAAGGCACTATCGTCCTCAGGTGGATCAGATGGATTGTGGCGTGGCTTCCTTGGCCATGGTCTTTGGCTACTATGGTAGTTATTACTCCTTGGCTCACCTGCGAGAGTTAGCCAAGACGACTATGGATGGGACAACTGCTTTGGGTCTTGTCAAGGTGGCAGAAGAAATTGACTTTGAGACGCGCGCTATCAAAGCGGATATGACGCTCTTTGATCTGCCTGATTTGACTTTTCCTTTTGTAGCCCATGTGCTCAAGGAAGGGAAATTGCTCCACTATTATGTGGTGATTGGTCAGGACAAGAAGACGATCCACATCGCTGATCCAGATCCTAGTGTTAAGCTGACGAAGATTTGCCGTGAGCGATTTGCGCAAGAATGGACAGGGGTCAGTCTCTTTATGGCACCGTCTCCAGACTACAAACCTCACAGGGAGAAAAAACAAGGGCTCCTATCCTTCTTGCCAATCTTACTCAAACAGCGTGGCTTAATTACCAATATCGTTCTAGCGACACTCTTGGTAACCTTGATTAACATTGTGGGTTCTTATTATCTGCAGTCGATCATTGATACCTATGTGCCAGACCAGATGCGTTCGACGCTGGGGATTATTTCTATTGGGCTGGTCATCGTCTATATCCTCCAGCAAATCTTGTCCTATGCGCAGGAATATCTTTTACTTGTTCTGGGACAACGGTTGTCAATTGACGTGATTTTGTCTTATATCAAGCATGTTTTTCACCTGCCAATGTCCTTTTTCGCGACACGCAGGACAGGGGAAATCGTTTCTCGTTTTACAGATGCTAATAGTATCATTGATGCGCTAGCTTCGACCATTCTTTCTATCTTTTTGGATGTGTCAACGATTTTGATTATCTCGCTTGTCTTGTTTTCACAAAATATAACACTCTTTTTCATCAGTCTGCTTGCACTTCCCATTTATACAGTGATTATCTTTGCCTTTATGAAGCCTTTTGAAAAGATGAATCGGGATACTATGGAAGCCAATGCAGTTCTGTCTTCTTCTATCATCGAGGACATCAACGGTATTGAGACCATTAAGTCGTTGACCAGTGAGAGTTCGCGCTATCAAAAGATTGATAAGGAATTTGTAACTTATCTGAAAAAATCTTTTACGTATAGTCGGGCAGAAAGCCAGCAAAAGGCCCTGAAAAAAGTTGCTCAGCTCCTGCTCAATGTTGGTGTTCTCTGGATGGGAGCAGTTCTTGTCATGGATGGGAAAATGAGTTTGGGCCAGTTGATTACCTATAATACTTTGCTTGTTTACTTTACCAATCCTTTGGAAAATATCATCAACCTACAAACCAAACTTCAGACAGCGCAGGTCGCCAATAACCGTCTTAATGAGGTTTATCTGGTAGCTTCGGAGTTTGAGGAGAAGAAAACAGTCGAAGATTTGAGCATGATGAAAGGGGATATGACGTTTAAACAAGTCTACTATAAGTATGGCTATGGTCGTGACGTCTTGTCGGATATCAATTTGACCATTCCGCAAGGGTCTAAGGTGGCTTTTGTGGGGATTTCAGGGTCAGGTAAGACCACCTTAGCCAAGATGATGGTTAATTTTTACGACCCTAGTCAGGGAGAGATTAGTCTGGGTGGTGTCAATCTTAATCAGATTGACAAAAAGGCTTTGCGTCAGTATATCAACTACCTGCCTCAACAGCCCTATGTCTTTAACGGAACGATTTTGGAGAATCTTCTCCTTGGAGCTAAGGAGGGAACGACCCAGGAAGATATCTTACGGGCAGTTGAATTGGCAGAGATTCGGGAGGATATTGAGCGCATGCCCCTGAATTACCAGACAGAATTAACTTCGGATGGGGCTGGAATTTCAGGTGGACAACGTCAGCGAATCGCTCTGGCGCGTGCTCTCTTGACAGATGCGCCTGTTTTGATATTGGACGAGGCGACCAGCAGTCTGGATATTTTGACAGAGAAGCGGATCGTGGATAATCTCATGGCTTTAGACAAGACCTTGATTTTCATCGCCCATCGTTTGACCATCGCTGAGCGGACAGAAAAGGTTGTTGTTCTGAATCAGGGCAAGATTGTCGAAGAGGGCACCCATGCAGGCTTGCTTGCACAGGATGGCTTTTACGCCCATTTGGTCAATAGCTAGAAAGAGGAGAAGATGAAACCAGAATTTTTAGAAAGTGCGGAGTTTTATAATCGTCGTTATCATAATTTTTCCAGTCGGGTGATTTTACCTATGTCACTTCTGTTCGTGTTTTTACTAGGATTTGCAGTTTGTGCAGAGAAGGAGATGAGTTTGTCTACTAGAGCAACCGTCGAACCTAGTCGGATTATTGCCAATATCCAGTCGACTAGCAATCATCGGATTGTGGCAAATTATCTGGAAGAGAACAAGTTGGTCAAGCAGGGGGATCTACTCGTTGAGTACCAGCAAGGGGCGGAAGCTGTTCAAGCTGAAGCATACGCCAATCAGTTGGAGATGTTAAAGGATCAAAAAAAGCAGTTGGATTATTTGCAATCCAGTTTGAAAGAGGGGAGTGATCAATTTCCAGAGGCAGATAAGTTTGGATACCAGGAGATGTTTCGAGACTATCTCAGCCAAGCTAGTAGTCTTAGGAGCAATGTTTCGCAGCAAAATGCCAACATCTCCTCGCAGAATGCGGCAGCAAGTCAGAGCCAGGCCGAGATTGGCAATCTTATCAGCCAAACAGAGGATAAAATCAGAGACTACAAAACAGCCAAGTCGGCGATTGAAATAGGAGCTCAACTGGATAGTCAAAATGTAGCCTACTCTTTTTATCAGACCTATAAAAACCAAGGTGAAGAAGATCCGCAAGCTAAATCGCAAGTTATTGCACAGATGGATGCACAGATTGCCCAGCTAGAGTCTAGTTTAGCTACTTATCGTGTGCAGTATGCGGGATCTGGGGCTCAGCAAGCCTACGCAACGGGACTGGATAGTCAACTGGAATCCCTCAAGTCTCAGCACCTAGTCAAAGTCGGCCAGGAATTAACCCTTTTGGATCAGAAAATTTTAGAAGCAGAGTCGGGTAAGAAAGTCCAAGGAGGTCTCCTAGATAAAGGGAAAATTACAGCAAGCGAAGATGGGGTGCTTCACCTTAATCCTGAGACTAGTGAATCTACGATGGTCGCAGAAGGAACCCTGCTAGCCCAACTCTACCCATCCTTGGAAAAAGAAGGGAAAACCAAACTCACGGCTTATCTTAGTTCCAAAGATGTTGCAAGACTCAAGGTCGGTGATTCTGTTCGTTTCACTACAACCAAGGATGCCAATAAAGAGCTTGTTCTTGTTTCTGCCATTACGAATATTGATGCGACAGCTACTAAGACTGAAAAGGGAAATTTCTTTAAGATAGAGGCGGAGACTGGTCTAACTTCTGAACAGGCGGAAAAACTTCGCTACGGTTCAGAAGGACGTCTGACGCTAATCACAGGGAAGAAAAATTATCTGAGATACTACTTAGATCAATTTTTAAACAGAGAATAATGTTTGCTTTTAACGCAATATTATACTTTTAAAACTGTAAAATGTTTTGATTTTACAGTTTTTCTTAATGTTAAAAGAAGGAATTTTGCCATCGTTCGCAAATTCTTGCTATTTTTCTCATTTTATAGTAGAATGAAGTAAAGAAATACGAAAGGCGAACTTTAACATGTCAAAAGAATTGATCTATTCGGGGAAAGCCAAGGATATCTATACAACTGAGGATGAAAATCTTATTATTTCAACTTACAAAGACCAGGCGACTGCTTTCAATGGTGTCAAGAAGGAGCAGATTGCAGGTAAGGGAGTGTTGAATAATCAGATTTCATCTTTTATTTTTGAGAAATTAAACGCTGCTGGTGTGGCGACTCACTTTGTGGAGAAACTTTCGGACACAGAACAACTCAACAAAAAGGTTGAGATTATTCCTTTGGAAGTTGTGCTCCGCAACTATACAGCTGGTTCCTTTTCAAAACGTTTTGGTGTGGATGAGGGCATCGCCTTGGAGACCCCAATTGTCGAATTTTACTATAAAAATGATGATTTGGATGATCCGTTTATCAATGATGAGCATGTGAAATTCCTTAAAATTGCGGATGACCAGCAGATTGCTTACTTGAAGGAAGAAACCCGTCGTATCAATGAGCTCTTGAAAGCTTGGTTTGCTGAGATTGGCCTTAAATTGATTGACTTTAAGCTAGAGTTTGGTTTTGACAAGGATGGCAAGATTATCTTGGCAGACGAGTTTTCACCAGATAACTGCCGTTTGTGGGATGCAGATGGTAACCACATGGACAAGGATGTTTTCCGCAGAGGACTCGGAGAATTGACAGATGTTTATGAGATTGTCTGGGAAAAGTTGCAGGGTTTGAAATAATCTGTTTGCAAGACTCTCAAGGTCGTTGGGAACATTGCAAGAGCTGAAATAAAGGAATAAGAATTGATGGATAAACGTATTTTTGTTGAGAAAAAGGCTGATTTTCAGGTCAAGTCAGAGAGTTTGGTAAGAGAACTCCAACACAACTTGGGGCTTTCAACCTTAAAAAGTATTCGCATTGTGCAAGTTTATGATGTCTTTGATTTGGCAGAGGACTTGTTTGCACCTGCAGAGAAGCACATATTCTCTGAGCAGGTGACGGATCATGTCTTGGATGAATCAGCCGTGCAAGCAGATCTTGCTAACTATGCTTTCTTTGCCATTGAAAGCCTGCCTGGTCAGTTTGACCAGCGTGCAGCTTCTTCACAGGAAGCCTTGCTTTTGCTGGGAAGTTCGAGTGATGTTATGGTCAATACAGCCCAACTTTACTTGGTTAATAAAGATATTGATGCTGCTGAGTTAGAAGCGGTCAAGAACTACCTGCTCAATCCAGTGGATTCTCGTTTAAAGGACATCACGACAGGGATTGCCAAACAGGAATTTTCAGAGTCAGACAAGACCATTCCAAAATTGACTTTCTTTGAAAGCTATACAGCAGAAGACTTTGCCCGCTACAAGGCAGAGCAAGGGATGGCCATGGAAGTGGACGATTTGCTCTTTATCCAAGACTACTTCAAGTCAATCGGGCGCGTGCCAACTGAGACGGAGCTCAAGGTTTTGGACACTTACTGGTCTGACCACTGCCGTCATACGACTTTTGAGACCGAGTTGAAGAACATTGATTTCTCAGCTTCTAAATTCCAAAAGCAATTGCAAGCGACCTATGATAAGTATATTGCCATGCGTGATGAGTTGGGACGTTCGGAGAAACCACAAACCTTGATGGATATGGCGACTATTTTTGGTCGTTATGAGCGTGCTAATGGTCGTTTGGACGATATGGAGGTGTCTGACGAAATCAATGCTTGCTCGGTCGAAATAGAAGTGGACGTTGATGGTGTCAAGGAACCTTGGCTCCTCATGTTTAAAAACGAAACTCACAACCACCCAACGGAGATTGAACCATTTGGTGGAGCGGCAACTTGTATTGGTGGAGCCATTCGTGACCCATTGTCAGGGCGTTCCTACGTTTACCAAGCCATGCGTATTTCAGGTGCTGGCGATATTACAACTCCAATTTCAGAAACTCGCGTTGGGAAATTGCCACAACAAGTTATTTCTAAAACCGCTGCTCATGGTTATTCTTCTTACGGGAATCAGATTGGGCTTGCGACGACCTACGTTCGTGAATACTTCCACCCAGGCTTTGTGGCCAAACGTATGGAACTTGGTGCCGTTGTCGGTGCGGCACCTAAGGGCAATGTCGTTCGTGAAAAACCGGAAGCGGGCGATGTTATTATCCTTCTCGGTGGTAAGACTGGACGTGATGGTGTCGGTGGTGCGACAGGTTCTTCTAAGGTTCAAACAGTTGAATCTGTAGAGACTGCTGGCGCTGAGGTTCAAAAGGGGAATGCCATCGAAGAACGCAAGATTCAACGCCTTTTCCGTAATGGCGATGTCACTCGTCTCATCAAAAAATCCAACGACTTTGGTGCTGGTGGTGTCTGTGTAGCCATCGGTGAATTGGCAGACGGTCTGGAAATCGACCTCAACAAGGTTCCTCTTAAATACCAAGGCTTGAATGGTACAGAAATTTCCATCTCTGAATCACAAGAACGGATGGCGGTCGTGGTTCGTCCTGAGGATGTATACGCCTTCGTTGCGGAATGTAACAAAGAGAATATTGACGCTGTTGTGGTTGCAACAGTGACTGAAAAACCAAATCTTGTCATGCACTGGAATGGTGAGACAATCGTGGACTTGGAACGCCGTTTCCTTGATACCAATGGTGTGCGTGTCGTTGTCAATGCCAAGGTTGTGGACAAGGATGTCAAGCTCCCAGAAGAGCGCAAGACAAGTGCTGAAGCCCTTGAAGCAGATACACTTGTGGTTCTATCTGATTTGAACCATGCGAGTCAAAAAGGCTTGCAGACCATCTTTGACTGTTCGGTCGGTCGTTCTACGGTCAATCACCCACTTGGCGGTCGTTACCAATTGACACCAACTGAAGCTTCTGTGCAGAAATTACCAGTTCAACACGGTGTGACTCATACTGCGTCCGTCATGGCTCAAGGATTTAACCCTTATGTGGCAGAATGGTCTCCATACCACGGTGCTGCTTATGCGGTTATCGAAGCAACTGCTCGTTTGGTGGCTACTGGTGCAAACTGGTCCAAGGCTCGTTTCTCTTACCAAGAATATTTCGAGCGCATGGACAAACAAGCTGAGCGTTTCGGTCAGCCAGTAGCAGCTCTTCTAGGCTCTATCGAAGCACAACTTCAACTTGGTTTGCCATCTATCGGTGGTAAGGACTC
Source organism: Streptococcus oralis (assembly GCF_023109005.1). Classification (GTDB taxonomy): domain Bacteria; phylum Bacillota; class Bacilli; order Lactobacillales; family Streptococcaceae; genus Streptococcus; species Streptococcus oralis_BU. Next base: position 20,556 of record NZ_JALDTU010000007.1, read on the forward strand.
TATGTCTGGTACCTTTGAAGAATTGACCGTACCACCAACCTTGGTCGCTTTTGGGGTGACGACAGCGGATAGCCGTAAGGTCCTTTCTCCAGAATTTAAAGCTGCTGGTGAAAACATCTACTACATTCCAGGTCAAGCCCTCTCTGCAGAGATTGATTTTGATTTAATTAAGCAAAACTTTGCTCAATTTGAAGCCATCCAAGCTGATCATAAAGTAACATCTGCATCAGCTGTTAAATATGGTGGCGTTCTTGAAAGCTTGGCTCTTGCTACTTTTGGGAACCATATCGGTGCAGAGGTGACCTTGCCTGAACTTGAAACAGCCTTGACAGCTCAATTAGGCGGATTTGTCTTCACATCTCCTGAAGAAATCGCTGGAGTGAAGAAAATCGGTCAAACAAGCGCAGACTTTACACTCGTTGTCAACGGTGTGAAGCTAGATGGACACAAGCTTGACAGTGCTTTCCAAGTAACATTAGAAGAAGTTTACCCAACAGAATTTACCCAAGCAAAAGAATTGGCTGAAGTACCAGCTGTGGCATCAGATGCTGTGATTAAAGCTAAAGAAACTATTGAAAAACCAGTGGTTTACATCCCAGTCTTCCCAGGAACCAACTCAGAATATGACTCAGCTAAGGCCTTTGAAAAAGAAGGTGCAGAAGTCAACTTGGTGCCATTCGTGACCTTGAATGAAGAAGCTATTGTCAAGTCAGTTGAAACCATGGTTGACAATATCGGCAAGGCAAACATTCTCTTCTTTGCAGGTGGTTTCTCAGCTGCGGATGAGCCGGATGGATCAGCTAAGTTTATTGTCAATATCCTGCTCAATGAAAAAGTGCGTGTAGCGATTGATAGCTTTATCGCTCGTGGTGGCTTGATTATTGGTATCTGTAATGGATTCCAAGCTCTTGTCAAATCAGGCCTTCTTCCATACGGTAACTTCGAGGATGAAAGCAGCACTAGTCCAACCCTCTTCTACAATGATGCCAACCAGCACGTGGCCAAGATGGTGGAAACTCGGATTGCCAATACCAACTCACCATGGTTGGCTGGAGTGCAAGTGGGCGATATCCACGCCATTCCAGTATCGCACGGTGAAGGGAAGTTTGTCGTGACGGCTGAGGAATTCGCTGAGCTCCGTGACAATGGCCAAATTTTCAGCCAATACGTTGATTTTGACGGCAAACCAAGTATGGATTCCAAGTACAATCCGAATGGTTCTGTAAATGCCATCGAAGGAATTACCAGCAAGAATGGTCAAATCATCGGTAAAATGGGACACTCAGAACGTTATGAAGACGGTCTCTTCCAAAACATCCCAGGAAATAAAGACCAGCACCTGTTTGCGTCAGCTGTGCGTTATTTCACAGGGAAATAAAAGGTATAAAAAATGACATACGAAGTAAAATCTCTTAATGAAGAATGTGGTGTTTTCGGTATCTGGGGGCATCCAGATGCTGCTAAATTGACCTATTTTGGGCTCCATAGTCTTCAGCACCGTGGTCAGGAGGGAGCGGGAATCCTTTCTAATGATCAGGGGCAATTGAAGCGTCATCGTGATATGGGGCTTTTATCAGAAGTGTTCAGAAATCCAGCTAATTTGGATAAACTGACTGGAACGAGCGCGATTGGGCATGTTCGTTATGCGACTGCTGGCGAAGCTTCTGTAGATAATATCCAGCCCTTTCTCTTCCGCTTTCACGATATGCAGTTTGGATTGGCTCACAACGGAAACTTGACCAATGCCGAATCGCTCAAGAAAGAATTGGAACAAAGAGGAGCTATTTTCAGTTCAACTTCGGACTCGGAAATCTTGGCCCACCTCATTCGTCGAAGTCACAATCCGAACTTGATGGGCAAAATCAAGGAGGCGCTCAGCCTTGTCAAAGGTGGCTTTGCTTATATCTTGCTATTTGAGGACAAGTTGATTGCTGCGCTTGATCCTAATGGCTTTCGCCCGCTTTCTATCGGGAAGATGGCCAACGGAGCGGTGGTGGTTTCGTCTGAAACCTGTGCCTTTGAGGTCATCGGCGCCGAGTGGATTCGTGATGTAAAACCAGGGGAAATTGTGATTGTGGATGACAATGGTATCCAGTACGATAGTTATACGAATGATACTCAGTTAGCGATTTGTTCTATGGAGTATATCTATTTTGCTCGCCCTGACTCTAACATCCATGGGGTCAATGTCCATACAGCTCGCAAACGTATGGGGGCCCAATTGGCGCGTGAATTTAAGCATGAGGCAGATATCGTGGTCGGTGTGCCAAATTCCTCGCTCAGCGCAGCTATGGGATTTGCAGAAGAATCTGGTCTGCCAAATGAAATGGGTCTCATCAAAAACCAATACACGCAACGCACCTTTATCCAACCGACTCAAGAATTGCGGGAGCAAGGGGTGCGGATGAAACTGTCTGCTGTTTCGGGTGTCGTTAAAGGCAAACGTGTGGTGATGGTGGATGATTCCATTGTTCGTGGGACAACCTCTCGCCGTATCGTTCAGCTTTTGAAAGAAGCAGGTGCGTCTGAGGTTCACGTTGCCATTGGTAGTCCAGCGCTGGCTTATCCATGTTTTTACGGGATTGATATCCAGACGCGTCAGGAGTTGATTGCTGCCAATCATACGGTAGAAGAAACCTGCAAAATCATTGGTGCGGATAGCCTGACCTATCTTTCGATTGATGGCTTGATTGATTCTATCGGCATCGAAACAGATGCGCCGAACGGTGGTCTCTGTGTCGCTTACTTTGACGGTGACTACCCAACGCCTCTCTACGACTATGAAGAAGACTATCAAAGAAGTTTGGAAGAAAAGACCAGTTTTTACAAATAGACGGATAAAGACTCTCCATTAAAGGAAAGGAAGAGGAGACAAAGATGACAAATAAGAATGCATACGCACCACGTCTCACTACTGACTAAATGCTTAAGCATTTGTCAGTAGACGCTTTGCCCTATGGGGACAAAGCTATAGCCCTGACTAGTATTTTTAGATAAAATAACTGTTTATCTAAAAATACGTCGCAATCTTCTCAAAGAAAAGGAATATAAAAATGACAAATAAAAATGCGTACGCCCAGTCGGGTGTGGATGTTGAAGCGGGTTATGAAGTTGTTGAGCGGATTAAAAAGCACGTGGCTCGTACGGAGCGTGCGGGTGTCATGGGAGCTCTTGGTGGTTTTGGTGGCATGTTTGACCTCTCAAAAACAGGTGTCAAAGAACCGGTCTTGATTTCAGGGACTGACGGTGTCGGAACCAAACTCATGTTGGCTATCAAGTATGATAAGCATGACACGATTGGGCAGGATTGTGTGGCCATGTGTGTTAATGACATTATCGCTGCAGGTGCGGAGCCTCTTTACTTCCTGGACTACGTCGCGACTGGCAAGAATGAACCAGCTAAACTAGAACAAGTGGTTGCTGGTGTGGCTGAAGGTTGTGTGCAAGCTGGTGCAGCCCTCATCGGTGGGGAAACGGCTGAGATGCCTGGTATGTACGGCGAAGATGACTACGACTTGGCTGGATTTGCGGTCGGCGTGGCTGAAAAATCTCAAATCATTGACGGTTCAAAGGTGGCAGAAGGTGATGTTCTTCTCGGACTTGCTTCAAGTGGGATTCACTCCAATGGTTACTCACTCGTTCGTCGTGTCTTTGCCGACTACACAGGCGAAGAAGTCTTGCCTGAGTTGGAAGGCAGAAAACTGAAAGATGTCCTTTTGGAACCAACTCGTATCTACGTTAAAGCTGTCTTACCCCTCATCAAGGAAGGCTTGGTAAACGGTATTGCCCACATCACAGGTGGTGGTTTCATCGAGAATGTCCCTCGTATGTTTGCAGACGATCTAGCAGCAGAAATCGAAGAAGATAAAGTTCCAGTTCTTCCGATTTTCAAAGCCGTTGAAAAATACGGTCAGATCAAGCATGAAGAAATGTTTGAAATCTTCAATATGGGCGTAGGACTCATGTTGGCAGTTAGCCCTGAAAATGTAGATCGTGTCAAAGAATTGCTGGATGAACCAGTCTATGAAATTGGTCGCATCGTCAAGAAAGAAAATGAAAGTGTCATCATCAAATGAAAAAAATAGCGGTTTTTGCCTCTGGTAATGGCTCAAATTTTCAGGTGATTGCCGAAGAATTTCCGGTGGAGTTTGTCTTTTCAGACCATCGTGACGCCTATGTGCTGGAGCGGGCAAAAAAGCTTGGTGTCCTGTCCTATGCTTTTGAACTCAAGGAGTTTGAGAACAAGGCGGACTACGAAGCAGCTCTTGTCGAACTCTTGGAAGAACACCAGATTGCCTTGGTTTGTCTAGCAGGCTACATGAAAATCGTTGGGCCAACCTTATTGGCGGCTTATGAAGGTCGAATCATCAATATCCATCCAGCCTACCTGCCAGAATTTCCAGGAGCTCATGGGATTGAGGACGCTTGGAATGCTGGTGTTTCTGAGAGTGGCGTGACCATTCACTGGGTGGACTCCGGTGTGGATACAGGAAAGGTTATTAAACAAGTACGCGTACCACGACTAGCTGATGATACCATCGATAGCTTTGAAGCTCGAATTCATGAGGCAGAGTACAAGTTGTATCCAGAGGTTATTAGAGAATTGTTGGATAAGTAAATGAAAGGAAATAACATGACTAAACGCGCCTTAATCAGCGTCTCAGACAAAGCGGGCATTGTTGAATTTGCCCAAAAACTTAAAAAACTCGGTTGGGAGATTATCTCGACAGGTGGGACAAAGGTTGTCCTTGACAATGCTGGGGTGGAGACCATTGCGATCGATGATGTGACTGGTTTCCCAGAAATGATGGACGGTCGCGTCAAGACCCTTCATCCAAATATCCACGGTGGACTTTTGGCTCGTCGTGACTTGGATAGCCACTTGGAAGCGGCTAAGGACAATAAGATCGAGCTCATCGACCTTGTGGTGGTCAATCTCTATCCTTTCAAGGAAACGATTCTCAAACCAGATGTGACGTACGCTGATGCAGTTGAAAACATCGATATCGGTGGGCCATCTATGCTTCGTTCAGCAGCTAAAAACCATGCTAGCGTGACAGTTGTGGTAGACCCAGTGGATTATGCTGTGGTTTTGGACGAATTGTCAGCTAATGGTAAAACTACTTACGAAACGCGTCAACGTTTGGCAGCCAAGGTTTTCCGTCACACAGCAGCTTATGACGCCTTGATTGCAGAGTATTTCACAGCTCAAGTCGGAGAAAGCAAGCCAGAAAAACTGACCTTGACTTATGACCTCAAACAAGCTATGCGTTACGGTGAAAATCCTCAACAAGATGCAGACTTTTACCAAAAAGCCTTGCCAACAGACTACTCGATTGCTTCGGCCAAACAGCTTAACGGTAAGGAATTGTCCTTCAACAATATCCGTGATGCGGATGCGGCGATTCGTATTATTCGTGATTTCAAAGACCGTCCAACTGTTGTGGCTCTCAAACACATGAACCCATGTGGAATTGGTCAAGCTGATGACATCGAAACTGCTTGGGACTATGCATATGAGTCTGACCCAGTGTCTATCTTTGGTGGAATTGTCGTTCTCAACCGTGAGGTGGATGCTGCGACAGCTGAGAAGATGCACGGCGTTTTCCTCGAGATCATCATCGCACCAAGCTATACGGATGAAGCGCTAGCTATTTTGACTAACAAAAAGAAAAACTTGCGGATCTTGGCCTTGCCATTTGACGCTCAAGAGGCTAGTGAAGTGGAGGCAGAATACACAGGTGTGGTTGGTGGTCTCCTTGTTCAAAATCAAGATGTGGTCAAGGAAAGCCCCGCTGACTGGCAAGTGGTGACCAAACGCCAGCCAACCGAGACAGAAGCAACTGCTCTTGAGTTCGCTTGGAAGGCTATCAAGTATGTGAAATCAAACGGGATCATCGTGACCAATGATCACATGACACTTGGCGTTGGCCCAGGTCAAACTAACCGTGTGGCCTCTGTCCGTATCGCCATTGACCAAGCTAAAGACCGTCTTGATGGCGCTGTGCTTGCTTCGGATGCCTTCTTCCCATTCGCGGATAACGTGGAAGAAATTGCTAAAGCAGGAATCAAGGCTATCATCCAGCCGGGTGGATCAGTACGTGACCAAGAATCCATCGAAGCTGCTGACAAATACGGCTTGACTATGGTCTTCACAGGCGTGAGACATTTTAGACATTAAGAAACGATATTTATATAAGAATATGTTATATTTATACAAATAGATAAATCGGTAGAATGGAGAAGTTGAGATGTCATTTATAAAATTAAATGTGGGAATGTCGTTTTCAGGACCAACCATTGGAATTAGTCCAGATTTTAGAGAATTTATAAATGTTATAAATAAAAAAAGATATATCAGAAAAAGCAGAATTGAAAATATACATTTTCCTTTAGTTGGTCAAAGTACAATGTCATGGAAACTTAGAGGTGATTACAAGCATGGTTTTTATGCCTTCTCTTCGATAGCATTCGAAGGAGAATTTGGACCAAATCCAGATGTATTTATGATTTTTTCAAAGAATGATAATCTGATAGAATTTAATAGTAAAGAGCATTCGTTAAATGATGATGATTTAACAGTGGTTAAACTAAAGAAAAATATCTTTAAAAATAACAAGTATGAATATGGAATTGAAAAAGAGCTTAATTATTATTCTAATAGTGAATCAGAGTATGATATTCGTCCGTTCATTATTGTTGTATTTGGCGAAGATTCATTAGGATTTGCTACTATTACATTGATAAACAAAAGTTCAAGTACGGCAAATTCAAATGGATTTATTGGGGGAACAGTGCCAGGAACGGGAGTAAACCCTTTTCAACCTCAGGCAAGAAAATTAGTGTGGCCAACTGGCAAAGATCTATTACGTACATTAAAGGAACCTCAAACTGGTCGTTCTTTTAGGTTAGATAAAGAACAGGTTGATAATATTTTAAATTTGAAAAGGTATTTTGTTAATTTATTGGAACCGAACATTGCTAAAGTGTTGAAAGAGGAATATATAACGGAGTGAAACATTTTAGACATTAAGAAGACAAAAGGGAAGAAAACAATTTCTTTCCTTTTTTTGCTTAAAAAAGCTTAACGAAACAAGATTAAAACGAACGTTTATGATATAATATTAGTAAATAATTCGCAAAAGAGGTTGAGAGATGAAGCTGTTAGTTGTCGGTTCGGGTGGTCGTGAACATGCGATTGCCAAGAAGTTGCTTGAGTCAAAAGACGTTGAGAAAGTCTTTGTGACTCCTGGAAATGACGGGATGACTTTGGATGGTTTGGAGCTGGTGGATATCTCTATTTCCGAACATTCTAAGCTGGTTGACTTTGCAAAGGCTAACGATATCGCTTGGTCCTTTATCGGACCAGATGACGCCCTTGCTGCTGGGATTGTAGATGATTTTAACAAAGCTGGTCTCAAGGCTTTTGGTCCGACTAGGGCTGCAGCGGAGCTGGAGTGGTCCAAGGATTTTGCCAAGGAAATCATGGTCAAATACGGCGTTCCGACAGCAGCCTATGGTACATTTTCAGATTTCGAGGAAGCCAAGGATTATATCGAGGAGAAAGGAGCTCCAATCGTTGTCAAGGCAGATGGGCTAGCTCTTGGGAAAGGTGTTGTCGTTGCTGAGACAGTCGAGCAAGCGGTCGAAGCTGCTCATGAGATGCTTTTGGACAATAAATTTGGTGACTCAGGTGCGCGTGTGGTGATCGAGGAGTTTCTTGCAGGAGAGGAATTTTCACTTTTTGCCTTTGTCAATGGTGACAAGTTCTACATCATGCCAACGGCTCAGGACCACAAACGCGCCTATGATGGCGACAAAGGGCCTAACACGGGTGGTATGGGTGCCTATGCGCCAGTTCCTCACTTGCCACAGAGTGTGGTTGCCACAGCAGTTGATACTATTGTCAAGCCTGTCCTCGAAGGGATGATTAAAGAAGGTCGTCCTTATCTTGGTGTCCTTTACGCAGGGCTTATTTTAACAGCAGAGGGACCTAAGGTCATCGAGTTCAACGCTCGTTTTGGAGATCCAGAAACACAAATTATCTTGCCTCGTTTGACATCTGATTTTGCGCAAAATATCACGGATATTCTGGATGGTAAGGATCCGAAGATCACGTGGACGGACAAGGGTGTGACGCTGGGCGTAGTTGTCGCATCCAAGGGCTACCCGCTAGATTATGCAAAGGGTGTCGAGTTGCCAGCTAAGACGGAAGGCGACATCATCACCTACTATGCAGGAGCTAAGTTTGCGGAAAATAGCAGAGCACTGCTCTCAAACGGTGGACGTGTCTATATGCTCGTCACCACAGCAGACACCGTCAAAGAAGCCCAAGAAACCATCTACCAAGAACTCTCCCAACAAAAAACAGAAGGCCTCTTTTACCGAACAGATATCGGAAGCAAGGCAATTAAGTAAATATATAAGAATAACGCGACGAAGTCGCCAAACCCGATAATGGTCGTATGGTTTGCGAGCGTTAGCGAGCTAATATAGAACAATCACCGCCGTTGTGAAAGAACGATTGGATGATAAGCCAATCGTTCAGGGAAATTGGAAGACCTTGGGCTTCCGATTTAGTCATGAGACACCTTTGGTGGCTGCTGCCGTCCCTCACAACTTAAGGTGATTGAAAAAAGAAAGGAAAGAAAAGGATATTAACTATGAAACCAGTAATTTCCATCATCATGGGTTCCAAATCCGACTGGGCAACCATGCAAAAAACCGCCGAAGTCCTAGACCGTTTCGGTGTAGCCTACGAAAAGAAAGTTGTTTCTGCCCACCGCACACCAGACCTCATGTTCAGACATGCCGAAGAAGCTCGTAGCCGTGGCATCAAGGTCATTATTGCAGGTGCTGGAGGCGCAGCCCATTTGCCAGGTATGGTAGCTGCCAAAACAACCCTTCCAGTCATTGGTGTGCCCGTCAAATCACGTGCTCTTAGTGGCGTGGACTCGCTCTACTCTATCGTACAGATGCCGGGCGGTGTGCCTGTAGCGACAATGGCTATCGGTGAAGCAGGTGCGACCAATGCGGCTCTCTTTGCCCTCCGTCTCCTTTCAGTAGAGGATCAGGCTATCGCGACAGCTTTGGCAGATTTTGCAGAAGAACAAGGAAAAATCGCAGAGGAGTCAACAAATGAGCTCATCTAAAACAATTGGAATTATCGGTGGTGGTCAGCTTGGTCAGATGATGGCCATTTCTGCTATCTACATGGGGCACAAGGTTATCGCGCTGGATCCTGCGGCGGATTGTCCAGCTTCTCGTGTGGCGGAAATCATAGTGGCGCCTTATAACGATGTGGATGCCCTTCGTCAGTTGGCGGAGCGTTGCGATGTCCTAACCTATGAGTTTGAAAATGTCGATGCCAACGGTTTGGATGCTGTTATCAAGGATGGTCAGCTTCCTCAAGGAACAGACCTGCTTCGCATCTCCCAAAATCGCATTTTTGAAAAGGACTTCCTCTCAAACAAGGCTCAAGTCACTGTGGCACCCTACAAGGTTGTGACCTCAAGTCAAGACTTGGCAGATATGGACCTGTCGAAAAACTATGTCCTCAAAACTGCGACTGGTGGCTACGATGGTCATGGGCAAAAGGTCATTCGTGCAGAAGAAGACTTGGAAGAAGCCTATGCGCTGGCTGATTCTGCAAACTGTGTTTTGGAAGAATTTGTCAACTTTGACCTTGAAATCTCTGTTATCGTGTCAGGGAATGGCAAGGATGTGACAGTTTTCCCAGTTCAGGAAAATATCCACCGCAATAACATTCTTTCGAAAACCATCGTGCCAGCTCGCATTTCGGATAGTCTAGCTGAAAAAGCCAAAGTTATGGCAGTGCGAATCGCAGAACAGCTTAAACTGTCTGGAACCCTTTGCGTGGAAATGTTTGCGACAGCTGATGATATCATTGTCAATGAGATTGCCCCCCGCCCCCACAACTCTGGGCACTATTCAATCGAAGCCTGCGACTTCTCACAGTTTGACACACATATCCTAGGTGTTCTCGGAGCACCATTGCCAGCTATCAAACTACATGCCCCAGCTGTTATGCTAAATGTTCTCGGTCAGCATGTCGAGGCCGCTGAAAAATATGTCACAGAAAATCCAAGCGCTCACCTCCACATGTATGGTAAAATAGAAGCGAAGCACAACCGCAAAATGGGACATGTGACTTTGTTTAGTGATGTGCCGGATAGTGTGGATGAGTTTGGGAAAGGAAAGAATGAGTAATAAAGTTGATTTCAATGATTTGAAGAATATTGATTATGGGTTTAATAAACTATCTAAACTAAATCAAAAACCAGTTTTATTTGTTGGTTCAGGTTTATCTCAGAGATATTTGAAATCTCCTACTTGGTGGGGTTTACTAGAAAAAATCTCTGAAAAACTAGAAATAGATAAAAGTTTATTGGAGAAATGGACCAGTGATAATTATGAAGAAATTGCGGAAAGACTAGAAGCGATTTATTTTACAACGTTAAAAAAAGAATCATTATTAGAAAGCGATGATATAAGAAAGCCTTTCAGAGAGTTAATTGCTCAAATCTTAAACGAATATACAGTTGATAATTCTGAATATGAGAAAGAAATTTCAATACTTGGCGGTATTGATTACCAAAAATTAATCACAACAAACTATGATTCCTTACTAGAGAAAAGTGTTTTCAATATTGAAAATGAAGAGATTTATATTCACAATGATGATTTGTTCTCCTCCGAGACAAAAAATAAAAAGCTTTATAAGATTCATGGCTCTATAGACAAACCATCATCTATGATTATTACAAAATCTGATTACGACCAATTTTTTGAAAAAAGTAAGTATATATATTCTAAGTTGTTAACGATATTTGTAGAATCTCCTATAATATTCTTAGGCTATAGTTTGAGTGATAGAAATATTAAAGACATACTTACGACTTTGACTGTAACGTTAAGTCAAAAAGACTTAAAACAATTTCAAGAACGAGTATTTATTATTTCTTATTCTTCCGATGATAAGCCAGAGTACTTTTTGGAAAAAGAAGAATTAGCTCTTCTAAATGGATTGCTCATTAATGTGAATATTTTTTACTTAAGAAATAATTATCAACAATTGTATGAAGTATTGAGGGATATTTCATTACAGTCTGCCGATTTAGAATTTGCAGTTTCAAAGAATGATGTTGTCAATCATTTTATTATGCCACTTTATAAAGGTCAGAAATATCCAAAAGTTGTCATGAGAGAGTTGCTTCAAAATGCTATGGATGCATGTAAAGTAGCTAAAAGGGATTACAATATAAAAATTTCTGTAGAGGAAAAAAATGGAGTAATGTTTTTATCAATTCTAGACAACGGTATAGGTATGTCTATAGCTGAGATAAAAAATTATTATTTGACCATTGGAAAATCTGGTAAAAGAGAAGTAAGTAATGTGGATGATTTAGTGGGACGTTTTGGAATAGGTGCATTGTCAATGTTTCTAATTTCCGATTCAATTTTTGTGCAAACTAAGAAGAGTGGGGGCAGTCCAATTTCATTTAGGATGTATACAGATCCAACTAAAGAAAGTAAAGAAGTTCAGATGGATAATAGCAATCCGTATTTTGAATATGATTCATATACATTTGTTCGGTTGGAATTGAAAAAAGAATATGGAGATGAGTTAAAAGAAAAAAATAATACATCAGAATTTTTGGGATATTTTGGATTATTCGATGTTATTCGAGGAGGAGATATAAGTTTTGATGTTACGACGAATGAAACTAACTTTTCCCATTGTTTCAAAAAAATAAATTTAGATGATTTTATTTGTATTTCGGAGAAACCGTACAAAATTTTTATGTATTCTAAGAATATAGATGATTTGAAAGAGAATGATTTAAGTTCTTTAGCGAATCATATTTTATATGGAGATATGCTTGTGAAAGTTATCGACAATGATTACTTTAATGAAAGTTATTGGATTCATTCGAAAAAATCTCTGAAGTCACTAGTAAAAATTAGAAATTTACCTTTAATTATATTAGAGAAAACAAAAGGTATTGATATTCCACTTGACAGAAGATTTATTAATTTACCAGAAAGTATCGTAACACAAATAGAAAATGAGTATGATAGATTAAATTTACCTAAATATCTACAGGAGTTAAACTTAATTTGTGAAAATTCAATACCTATGCCTGATTATGTTTATGAAAATCCTTACAGTGTGCAAAAAATGAAGTTTAGTGAAATGTTGGCAAATTGGTATGTGAAATCATGTAAAGTTCACTTACCTATAGCTTATACTAGTGTTTTCTACATATCATCAAATAAAGTTGATGAAGTGGTAAGTACGGTTTTTAATGATAAAAAGGTAATTCCTATGAAAAACTCACATGAAAATATTTCTGATATTTCTAGTTCTATTGAAGGAAATTATATTGTTGCCCTATCTAGAAGTTATATTGAAGATAATGTAATTAATATCAAGAACCATAATGTCGGCTTTAGAGGAGAAGCAATTAGAAATATATTAAACAGATTTCATTTTCCGCATGAACACTTTAAAAAGTTGAAAACTCCATCAGAGATAAAAGATTTTGTTAAAAACCATAGCACAGAACTCATTGAATTTTTTACAAGTCTATACGAAAATAATATTTTATGGTTCGATGATAGTTATAAAGGAAGTAGTTTGATTTTGGAATGTAATGATTATTTGTATATATCTGAAAGAAAACTTAAAGGAAATGAAAATGTTGAGATTTTAAAGGACATTTTTCAAAAAAATATTTATAAAAATATTATGTTAGATGAGGGAGAAACAACATGATCAACCGTTACTCTCGCCCTGAGATGGCGAACATTTGGAGTGAAGAAAATAAATACCGTGCTTGGCTTGAGGTGGAAATCTTGGCTGACGAGGCATGGGCTGAGTTGGGGGAAATCCCTAAGGAAGATGTGGCTTTGATTCGTGAAAAAGCGGACTTTGACATCGACCGTATTTTGGAAATTGAGCAGCAAACTCGTCACGATGTGGTGGCTTTCACACGTGCGGTTTCTGAGACTCTTGGCGAAGAGCGCAAGTGGGTTCACTATGGTTTGACTTCTACCGACGTGGTGGACACGGCCTACGGTTACCTTTACAAGCAGGCCAACGACATCATCCGTCGTGACCTTGAAAACTTCACCAACATCATCGCTGACAAGGCTAAGGAACACAAGTTCACCATCATGATGGGTCGTACCCACGGTGTGCACGCTGAGCCGACAACTTTTGGTCTTAAATTAGTGACTTGGTACAGCGAAATGAAGCGTAATATCGAGCGTTTCGAGCATGCGGCTGCTGGAGTGGAAGCTGGTAAGATTTCTGGTGCGGTTGGTAACTTTGCCAACATCCCACCATTTGTAGAGCAATACGTCTGCGACAAATTGGGTATCCGTGCTCAAGAAATCTCTACACAGGTCCTTCCTCGTGATCTTCACGCTGAGTACTTTGCAGTTCTTGCTAGCATCGCAACTTCAATCGAGCGTATGGCGACTGAGATTCGTGGTCTGCAAAAGTCTGAGCAACGCGAAGTGGAAGAGTTCTTTGCTAAAGGTCAAAAAGGTTCATCTGCTATGCCTCACAAACGCAACCCTATCGGTTCTGAAAACATGACTGGTCTGGCGCGTGTTATCCGTGGTCATATGGTGACAGCCTATGAGAACGTCGCTCTTTGGCATGAACGTGATATTTCTCACTCATCAGCTGAGCGTATCATCACACCAGATACGACTATTTTGATTGACTACATGCTCAACCGTTTTGGAAATATCGTCAAGAACTTGACGGTCTTCCCAGAAAATATGATCCGCAACATGAACTCAACTTTCGGTCTTATCTTTAGCCAACGTGCTATGTTGACCTTGATCGAGAAGGGAATGACGCGTGAGCAAGCCTATGATTTGGTGCAACCAAAAACGGCCTACTCTTGGGACAACCAAGTGGACTTTAAACCACTTCTTGAAGCAGATCCAGAAGTAACTTCACGTCTCACTCAAGAAGAAATCGACGAAATCTTCAACCCTGCATACTACACCAAACGAGTGGATGATATCTTTGAACGTATCGGACTGGGTGATTAATCCTAACAATAAAAAGCGAGATTGAATCTCGCTTTTTTATATGCTTGTCTAAGGGGGTTAATCTTCTTTTTTCTTAGTGAGCCCGTAAGCTGCTAGCGCGGCCATGAGTCCTGCTGCGACCAAGCCTGCAGAGTCTTGACTTCCTGTTGCAGGGAGTTGTTTTTCATCTGCTTTGCTAGTAGTTGCTTCAGCTTGCTCAGTTTTCTCAACGGCAGTTCCGACTTCGACAACTTGAGCGACCGCTTCCTGTGATACCGCACTATTGACAAGGGTTCTTTCTTCCTTGCCGTCAGCAGTAGTGCTAACAGAGTAGAAGACGGTACGGCGACCATTTACTCCGGAAACGACGACTTGACTTTGTCCTTTTGGCAATTGCGGATTTTCACGTGTCACGGTAGTGAAAGGAATCTCTTCTTCTTGGATGTCTAGTCTAGGTTTTGCTTCTGCAACTGGGGCAAGACCGTGTTCATCCCCTACATGGGTAACAAGGGTTCCGACTTCAATGACTTGTGTCACTGCTTCTTGCGTTACAAGGCTATCGACAAGAGTCTTCACTTCTTTGCCATCAGCAGTAGTGCTTACAGAGTAGTAATGACTGCGACGACCGTTAACACCTTTGGTAAGGACTTGAGTCTTCCCTTTGAGCAAGAGTGGATTTTCACGTGTTACGGTAGTGAAAGGAATCTCTTCCTCTTGGATGTCCAGTCTAGGTTTTGCCTCTGTGGCTGGGGCAAGACCGTGTTCATCCCCTTTGTGAGTAATAGGGGCGCCGATTTCAACCACTTGGGTCACAGGTTCTTTGGTTACTTGGCTATCTAGAACCGTTTCTGTTTGTTTCCCATTTTCAGTAAGGACAGATATGTAATGAGTGCGTTCGCCCTCTACACCTGGTGTGACAATCTTTTCTTGCTTAGCTGGGAGGTTCGGATTTTCTTTTTTGATAACCTCAAAAGGAATCTTTTCTGCTCTTGTGATGAGTTCCGGTTTGGTTTCAACATTGGCAGCTAGTTCATTTTCATCGAGGCTTCCTGAGTGGGTTGCTGCTGGTTTAAGGCCTAGGCGGGCTGCCTTGAGTTTGGCTACGAGAGCGTCTAACTCGGCTTGTTTATTACGGTTGAGGTTGTAGTTGAGAGCTTCTTTAGCTGTATTTAGGGCCTCCAAGCTTTCCTCGCTGTATCCATCTAAGTTTGCAGGGATTTGAGCAAGTTCCTCACGGAGGGCATTGTAGTTAGCGCGGAAGTAGTCTTTGTTATGGTCTGCAAAGGCAGTCATGAGTTCAAAGATTTCTTCTTCCTTGTACTCAGCACTTGGTTTGTCTGCCCAGATAGCGAGCATGCTTCCGACGGTTGGAAGGTCTACCTCAGGATATTTGGTAGATGCAAGCTGGTTAAATGGTGTTTTTTTAGTGTTTTCAATTGCTTTTTTGAGGAAACCGCCACCATCTTCAGGTTTTTGACCGAGAATGTAGTACCAGTCTCCGTTGGTGTTAAGGAATTTGTAGCCTTTGCTTGCCAGGTACTGAGGAGATGCAAGGTTGTAACCCCACCATCCTTTAGACCAGTAAGAGATGATGACATCCTTGTCAAACTCAACATCATCCTTGTCTTCATAGTAGAAACCATCGTTGAAGGCCATTGGTTGAAGGCCTCTTTCTTTGGCCATGGCAGCAAGGGTGTTAGAGTACTCAGCAAACTTGCCATAGAGTCCATACCATTTGAGGTAGTACCAGCCTTGGGCGTTGGTAGCATCATTGGCATATTCGTCTGTACCGTAGTTGAAGATCTTAGTCTTGCCTGCAAAGAAGTCCATGTACTTACCGATGAGGGCTTTAACAAAGTTCATCGCCTCTTCGTTTTCGAGGTCCATGGTTGTTTTGGAGACTTTATCAAAATTAGCTTGAGGGTTTGCGATGCCTAATTTTTCCATAGCAACGAGCATGGCATCCATGTGACCTGGGCTGTTGATCGCTGGGATGAGTCCGATACCTTTTGATTTTGCGTACTCAATCAATTCAGTGATTTCAGTCTGACTAAGAGTGGTTCCGTTTGGATCATCGTAGTAAGCTTTTGTTCCTTCAATGATGGCATTTTTGACATCGTCACTTGCATAAGTTTTTCCGTTAGCTGTGATGGTCATGTCATCAAGGAGGAAGCGAAGTCCATCATTTCCTAGGAGAAGATGCACATCAGAGTAGCCGAGTTCGCTCGCCTTGTCTACGATGCGTTTGAGTTGGTCGAGTGTGAAGTACTTACGTCCAGCATCGATAGAAATTACCTTGTTCTTGGCAAGTTTTTCAACTTCGCGTTTCGCGTCTTCTTCTTTTTGAGCTTCTGGTGTGAAGGTCAAATTGCTTACAGCTTCTTGGAGTTTTGCGATTGCTTGGTCGATGGTGTCTTGTTGGGCACGGCTGAGGTTGCTATCAAGTGAGCGAATGGCTTTTTCAGCTTCTTTTACAGCTGCGACACTTTCTGCAGTGTAGCGGTTAAGGTCTGTTGGGACTTCTTTCAGGGCTTGCTCAGCAGACTCATAGTCAGCTGCGAAGTATTCAGCATTGGCATTTGCGAAGCTGCGCATGAGTTTGAAGAGGCGTGATGGTGAATAGCGTGCAGATGGGGTGTCCGCCCAAGCAGCTACCATACCCCCGATGAATGGGATAGTAGCCCCATCAGATTTTGGTACAGAAGTGATTGGAGTGTTCTTGATACCATTGAGTCCTTGGTCCAGGTTGTACCAGCCTTGGCCGTCGGCATTTCGTCCGAGAACATAGTACCAAGCATCGTTGGTATTAAGAATTTGGTGGCCTTTTTCAACTAAAAGTTTAGAAGAAGCGACGTCGTATCCGCCCCATCCACCAGTCCACATAGAAACGATGATGTCTTTGTCAAAGGTTCCAAAGCTAGTATCACTATTGTAGTAGATACCATCGTTAAAGGCCATTGGTTTGAGACCGTGAGATTTAACGATTCGAGCAAGGTCGTTTGCGTAGGCGATGAATTTATCATAACCCTTGTCAGGGAATCCATCTTCTGGATACCATTTATAGGCCTGAAGAACGCTCCAGCCTTTGGCATCTGTAGCATCATTGGCGTACTCGTCTAGTCCGATATTGAAAATATCAGTTTTTCCAGCAAAGTATGCAGCATACTTGTCGATCAGGGCTTTGGTAAACTCAACAGCTTCTTTGTTATCCAGGTCAACGGTACGAGCAGATTCCTTACCAAAGTAGTTGAAGTTCGGTTTTTGGATGCCTAGTTCTTTCATTGCATGCAAAATCGCATCCATGTGACCGGGGCTGTTTACAGTTGGGATGAGACCAATGCCTTTGTTTTTAGCGTAGTTAATCAAGTCCGTCATCTGACTCTCTGTCAAATGGTTGCCGTTTGGATCCTTGTAGTAGGCATCAGTTCCATTTTCGAGTGCACGTTTGACATCGTCGCTTGCATAGGTTTTACCATTGGCTTTGATCGTCATATCGTCTAGCATGAAACGCATGCCATCATTTCCAACTAGTAGATGAAGATCAGTATAACCGTAGTGTTTGGCTTTGTCGATGATTTCTTTGAGTTGATCTGGAGAAAAGTACTTGCGTCCAGCATCAATTGAGATCATTTTTCTTTTAGCCAGTTTTTCATTTACTTGAGATACACGTTCAGTGCTAGGAGTGGCCACTGCAGGTGTGACGGCTTCATTTTTCTTTTCTGAAGGAGTACTTTCGGCAGGAGTTTCAGCTGGGGCAGGACTCTCTTTCTCGGCAGTAGGAGTTGGAGTAGCATTTTCTGTCACAACTGGTGCGCTTGACTCTTCTGTTTTTGGAGCAACTGTTCGAGGAGCCTCCTTGTCTTCTTTGACCTCCTCTTTTACAGGCTTGTCAGCCTTTTCTTCCAGTTTTTCTGGAACCTTGGAGTCTACAGCTTCTTTGCCTGCTTGAGGACTCTCCTGAATAGTTTGAACAGTTTCCTCAGCTGTTGGAGCTGGAGCAATCCCGTCAGCAGATACGACTTGTGCGCTAAAAGCAAATCCTATCAGTACAGAAGCTGCCCCAGCCGCGTATTTACGGATGGAGAAGCGCTGTTTCTTTTCTAGTTTCATGACAAAACCTCCTTGTTATTATTATGTATGATAGCGTTTACATAAAACCGATTTTATTTTATTATCTAAGGAGTAAAATGTCAAGTGGGTTTATATAAGAACTATAATAAATAGAGGAAATCATAAGATTTAGAAGAAAATTATTTCCAGAAATAAGAAAGAGAAAGCGAATATTTAACTTGTTTTTAGTAAAAACGCTACTAATTAAATAAGAACCCTTCATAGCGTTCTCACAACCTCTTTCTCGTGCTATAATGAATATAGAAAAAGCCTGAGCTGGGCTCAAGCTTTCTCTTAATGACCTCGATTACATGAGAGGAATTTAATTTTGTAGTAGTCTGCTCGCTTATACGTTTCACTATAGGCGAGGACTTGGCCAGTAGCCTCAAGTTTAGTAGTCTTCGTTTGGAAGACAGTTGGAAATTGCGTATCGATTCCAAGTACAGAAGCAACATGCTCTGGTGTTGGAAATGCGATTTCATTGATTTCCTCAAAATGTTCATCGTTCATGTGAATGCGGTAATCCAATTTGAAGCGTTTATAGATAGAACTATAATAGTCAAGATTTGGATAGTTGGCATTGATGTATTGTTCAGGAATATAAGATGTGTGGTAGATGTAAGTTACGCCATTTGTTTGACGGGTACGTTCAATTTTGTAGTAGAACTGATCTCCACGTAATCCAAGCTTCTCTAGGTATTCAAGCTTGTTTCCGCGCTCGATAGAAAGGACAGTAACTTTATCATCTTTTGTTTCAAAGATTTCGACATCTGAAAATTCAACGAGTTTGTGCTTGCGGGCACGAGAAACAAAAGTCCCTTTCCCTTGTTGGCGGACAATATAGCCGTCTTTTGCAAGGTCATTCAAAGCACGCACAACAGTGATTGAACTAACATCATACATCGCGATCAATTCTGCTTCTGTATAAAATTTATCTCCACTTGCAAATTGACCAGAGATGATTTTGTTTTTTAATTCATCTTTAATATATTGGTATTTTGGAATAGCCATAATTTCACCTCGATTCTCTTTCTCCAATTTTGATTCTACCATAAATACAGACAAAATAGTAGTATTTAGGTAAAAAAAATTAAAATAATAGACTAAAAATGTTATGTTACATGTAAAAAATTCCATTTTATAACCTTGTGAATTATCATACATTAAAATATCGCTTTCATGCTATTTTTAGATAATTTTGGTAAATGGTAAGTAAAAAAATAGAAAAATTTTAAAGAATTTTCTAAAACCTATTGACAAATGCAAAAGATTTGATTATATTTAATATTATAATAAATGAAAGCGCAAACTTAATTCGTCAGAGGTGGTAACATGACAAGATTTAAAATTGAGGACGATTTCTATTTAGATGGGAAGCCGTTCAAGATTTTGTCTGGCGCCATTCATTATTTTAGGATTCCAGCAGAGGATTGGTATCATTCTCTCTACAACTTAAAGGCGCTTGGCTTTAATACAGTTGAGACCTATGTAGCTTGGAATTTACATGAACCCGTTGAAGGGGAATTTGATTTTGAAGGTGCCAGAAATTTGGAGAGGTTTCTTCAAATAGCACAAGATTTGGGTCTCTATGCCATTGTACGCCCGTCTCCATTTATCTGTGCGGAATGGGAATTTGGTGGCTTGCCGGCTTGGCTCTTGACCAAGGACATGCGAATCCGCTCGTCCGACCCGGCCTACATCGAGGCGGTTGCTCGCTATTATGACCAATTATTGCCGAGGCTTGTACCTCGTCTGTTGGATAATGGCGGAAACATTCTCATGATGCAAGTCGAAAATGAATATGGCTCTTATGGAGAAGATAAGTCTTATCTACGAGCAATTCGAAAATTGATGGAAGAACGAGGGATTGATTGCCCACTCTTTACTTCAGATGGTCCATGGAGGGCTACTCTGAAAGCCGGAACCTTGATCGAAGATGACCTCTTTGTGACAGGAAACTTCGGTTCTAAGGCTCCTTACAACTTTTCACAGATGCAGGAATTCTTTGATGAGCATGGCAAGAAATGGCCCCTCATGTGTATGGAATTCTGGGATGGTTGGTTCAACCGTTGGAAAGAACCCATCATCACACGGGATCCTAAAGAATTGGCAGAAGCTGTTCGAGAGGTATTGGAGCAAGGCTCTATCAACCTTTACATGTTCCATGGTGGAACAAACTTTGGTTTCATGAATGGTTGTTCGGCTCGAGGAACTCTGGATTTGCCACAAGTCACATCTTACGACTATGATGCCCTTCTGGATGAAGAAGGAAATCCAACTGCTAAATACCTAGCAGTCAAGAAGATGATGGCAACACACTTCCCAGAGTATCCACAGTTGGAACCACTCTATAAGGAAAGCATGGAGATAGGGTCCATTCCATTGGTCGAAAAAGTTTCCTTGTTTGAAACTCTGGATAGTCTCTCTAGTCCTACTGAAAGCCTCTATCCAAAAGCAATGGAAGAACTTGGTCAAAGCTATGGCTACCTTCTCTATCGTACTGAAGCAAGTTGGGATGCAGAAGAGGAACGTCTCCGTATCATTGATGGACGTGACCGAGCTCAACTCTTTGTAGATGGTCAATGGATTGCTACTCAATACCAGACAGAGATTGGTGAAGACATCTACTGTCAGGGTAACCGAGAAGGCTTTTCAGAGATTGACATCTTGATCGAAAATATGGGGCGTGTCAACTACGGACATAAGTTCTTGGCAGATACGCAGCGTAAAGGAATTCGTACAGGTGTCTGCAAGGATCTACATTTCTTACTGAATTGGAAACAATATCCACTACCACTGGATAATCCTGAGAAAATTGATTTTTCAAAAGGATGGACAGAAGGACAACCAGCCTTTTACGCTTTCGACTTCACCGTTGAAGAGCCGAAGGATACCTACTTAGACTTGTCTGAGTTTGGTAAGGGCGTTGCCTTTGTCAACGGGCGCCACCTAGGGCGTTTCTGGAACGTCGGCCCGACCCTCTCACTTTATATCCCTCATTGTTATCTCAAGGAAGGTGCGAACCGCATCATCATCTTTGAAACTGAGGGCGAATATAAAGAAGAGATTCATTTAACTCGTAAACCTACACTAAAAAACATAAAGGGGGAAAACTTATGACAATTGTAGGATGCCGTATCGATGGACGTTTGATCCACGGTCAAGTAGCCAATCTTTGGGCTGGAAAACTAAATGTTTCACGCATTATGGTTGTAGACGACGAAGTTGTTAACAACGACATCGAAAAGAGTGGTTTGAAGCTTGCGACACCACCAGGTGTGAAACTCAGTATCTTGCCAGTTGAGAAAGCAGCAGCAAATATCCTTGCTGGTAAATACGATAGCCAACGTCTCTTTATCGTTGCACGTAAACCAGACCGTTTCCTTGGTTTGGTCGAAGCAGGTGTTCCGCTTGAAACACTCAACGTCGGCAATATGTCTCAAACACCAGAAACTCGCTCTATCACACGTTCTATCAACGTGGTAGACAAGGATGTGGAAGATTTCCACAAACTAGCAGAAAAAGGTGTGAAACTCACTGCTCAAATGGTTCCAAATGATCCAGTTTCAGACTTTTTGAGCTTATTAAAATAGGAAAAAATTTTTAGGAGGTCATTGTTATGATACAATGGTGGCAAATTTTACTTCTCACTTTGTACTCAGCTTATCAAATCTGTGATGAGTTGACAATCGTTTCATCTGCAGGTTCCCCTGTATTCGCTGGTTTTATTACTGGTTTGATCATGGGAGATGTGACAACTGGTTTGTTTATCGGTGGTAGCTTGCAGTTGTTCGTTCTCGGGGTTGGTACCTTCGGTGGTGCTTCTCGTATCGACGCAACTTCTGGTGCGGTTCTTGCAACAGCATTCTCTATCTCTCAAGGTATTGATACAGATCTTGCGATCACAACAATCGCTGTACCAGTAGCAGCACTTTTGACATACTTCGACGTTCTTGGACGTATGACAACTACTTTCTTTGCACACCGTATTGATGCTGCGATCGAACGCTTTGACTACAAAGGTATCGAACGCAACTACCTACTTGGTGCAGTGCCTTGGGCTCTTTCTCGTGCCCTTCCAGTATTCTTCGCTCTTGCTTTTGGTGGTGCTTTCGTACAATCAGTAGTAGACCTTGTTAAAGAATATCAATGGATTGCAGATGGTTTGACACTTGCAGGTCGTATGCTTCCAGGTCTTGGATTTGCAATCTTGCTTCGTTACCTTCCAGTTAAACGTAACCTTCACTACCTTGCAATGGGATTTGGTTTGACAGCTATGTTGACTGTTCTTTACTCATATGTAACAGGTCTTGGTGGAGCTGTTGCGGGTATCCTTGGTACTCTTCCTGCTGATGTTGCTGAAAAGATTGGCTTTGCTAACAACTTCAAAGGTTTGTCTATGATCGGTGTTTCTATCGTAGGTATCTTCCTTGCAGTTGTTCACTTTAAGAACAGCCAAAAAGTAGCTGTAGCAGCACCTTCTACACCATCAGAAAGTGGGGAAATCGAAGATGACGAATTCTAATTACAAACTTACAAAAGAAGATTTTAATCAAATCAACAAACGTAGCTTGTTTACTTTCCAATTAGGTTGGAACTACGAACGTATGCAAGCTTCTGGTTACCTTTACATGATCTTGCCTCAATTGCGTAAAATGTATGGGGATGGAACTCCTGAATTGAAAGAAATGATGAAAGTTCATACTCAATTCTTCAATACTTCACCATTCTTCCACACAATTATCGCTGGTTTTGACCTTGCCATGGAAGAAAAAGATGGTGTGGGTTCAAAAGATGCCGTTAACGGTATCAAGACAGGTTTGATGGGACCATTCGCTCCTCTTGGAGATACTATCTTTGGTTCACTTGTACCTGCTATCATGGGATCTATCGCAGCAACTATGGCTATCGCTGGCCAACCATGGGGTATCTTCCTTTGGATCGCAGTTGCAGTTGCTTATGACATCTTCCGTTGGAAACAATTGGAATTTGCCTACAAAGAAGGGGTTAACCTTATCAACAACATGCAAAGTACCTTGACAGCTTTGATTGACGCTGCATCTGTACTTGGTGTCTTCATGATGGGTGCTCTTGTAGCAACAATGATCAACTTTGACATTTCTTACAAATTGCCGATCGGTGAAAAGATGATTGACTTCCAAGACATCTTGAACTCAATCTTCCCACGCTTGCTTCCAGCAATCTTTACTGCCTTTATCTTCTGGTTGCTTGGTAAGAAAGGTATGAACTCTACTAAAGCGATCGGTATCATTATCGTTCTTGCAGTAGGTCTTTCATTCATCGGTAAATTCTTGCTTGGAATGGGCGCATAATTTATGAGTAAATCATTAATTTTGGTGAGTCATGGTCGTTTCTGTGAAGAACTTAAAGGTAGCACAGAAATGATCATGGGTCCACAGGACAACATTCATGCAGTGGCTCTTCTTCCAGAAGATGGTCCAGAAGAATTTACTGCAAAATTTGAAGCTGCTATCGAAGGATTGGATGATTTCCTAGTCTTTGCGGACCTTCTCGGCGGAACACCTTGTAACGTGGTAAGCCGTTTGATTATGGAAGGTCGCGACATTGAACTCTACGCAGGGATGAATCTTCCAATGGTGATTGAATTTATCAATGCGAGCCTTACAGGTGCAGATGCGGACTACAAGAGCCGTGCTGCAGAAAGCATCGTAAAAGTCAATGACCTGTTAGCTGGCTTCGATGATGACGAAGATGAATAAGACGTGACAACGTGAAAATCACAGGGAAAATAGGCGAGAGGAGGATGGAGCGATGCTCCGATGATAATCGGTCTTTTTCCCCAAGATTTTAGTTGGAACTCAATTCGATAAGATGTGACAACGTGAAAACCGTTAGAACAGCTTGTATAGAATATACATGGGAATGGGAGTCAATCCCGTTCCCATATTTTCAATAGGAATGAAACAATAATAGATTAGAGGAACTCTATGCTAAATTACACAAAAGAAGAATTACTTGAACTGGGTGCAGAAATCACGACTCGTGAGATCTACCAACAGCCTGACGTATGGAAAGAGGCTTTTGAAGCTTATCAAGCAAAACGAGAAGAAATTGCAGCCTTTCTGCAAGGGATCGCTGATAAGCATGACTATATCAAGGTCATCTTGACGGGTGCTGGTACTTCTGCTTATGTGGGAGATACCTTGGTGCCTTACTTTAAGGAAGTCTATGACGAACGCAAATGGAATTTCAATTCCATTGCGACAACAGATATCGTTGCCAATCCAGAAACTTATTTGAAAAAAGATGTGGCGACTGTCCTTGTTTCCTTTGCTCGTAGCGGAAATTCACCTGAAAGTGTGGCAACCGTTGATTTGGCTAAAGCCTTGGTTGATGACCTCTATCAAGTGACCATTACATGTGCTGCAGAAGGGAAATTGGCTCTTCAAGCTCATGGCGATGACCGCAATCTCTTGCTCTTGCAACCAGCTGCCTCTAATGATGCTGGATTTGCGATGACTTCTAGCTTTACATCTATGATGTTGACAGCACTCTTGGTTTTTGACCCGACAGAATTTGCTGTTAAAGCTGAACGTTTTGAAGTTGTGGCTAGCCTTGCGCGTAAAGTTCTAGACAAGGCAGAAGATGTTAAAGAGCTAGTTGACCTAGACTTTAATCGTGTCATCTACCTGGGTGCTGGTCCTTTCTTTGGACTTGCTCATGAAGCTCAGCTCAAGATTTTGGAATTAACAGCTGGTCAAGTGGCGACTATGTATGAAAGCCCAGTCGGCTTCCGTCACGGTCCAAAATCATTGATCAACGAAGATACAGTTGTTTTGGTCTTTGGCACAACGACAGACTACACTCGCAAGTACGATTTGGACTTGGTTCGTGAAGTGGCTGGTGATCAGATTGCTCGTCGTGTTGTGCTTTTGAGTGATCAAGCCTTTGGTCTTGAAAATGTCAAAGAAGTGGCTCTTGGCTGTGGCGGAGTTTTGAATGACATTTACCGTGTCTTCCCTTATATCGTTTATGCCCAACTCTTTGCCCTTTTGACTTCGCTCAAAGTGGAAAACAAACCAGATACACCGTCTCCTACAGGTACAGTAAACCGTGTGGTACAAGGCGTTATCATTCATGACTATCAAAAATAAGGAAGTATCTATGAGTAAATTACAATTAAGTCCCAAAAAAGTAGCTTGCTTACAAAAACTCTCTGACGAGAATGGTATTATCTCAGCTCTTGCCTTTGACCAACGTGGTGCTTTGAAACGCCTCATGGCTCAATACCAAACAGAAGAGCCAACCGTCGCTCAAATGGAAGAACTCAAGGTCTTGGTAGCTGATGAATTGACAAAATACGCATCATCTATGCTCCTTGACCCTGAGTATGGACTTCCAGCTACAAAAGCGCTTGCTCCAAATGCTGGTCTTCTCCTTGCCTATGAGAAAACTGGCTACGACACAACTAGCACCAAACGCTTGCCAGACTGCTTGGATGTTTGGTCTGCCAAACGCATTAAAGAACAAGGTGCAGATGCAGTCAAATTCTTGCTTTACTACGATGTAGACAGTTCTGACGAACTCAACCAACAAAAACAAGCCTACATCGAACGTATCGGTTCTGAGTGTGTGGCGGAAGACATTCCATTCTTCCTTGAAATCTTGGCTTACGATGAAAAAATCGCTGACGCAGGCTCTGCAGAATACGCAAAGGTGAAACCCCACAAGGTTATCGGTGCCATGAAGGTCTTCTCAGACCCACGCTTCAACATCGATGTCTTGAAAGTGGAAGTTCCAGTCAACGTCAAATACGTTGAAGGCTTTGGTGATGGAGAAATCGTTCATACACGCGAAGAAGCAGCAGCCTTCTTCAAAGCACAAGATGAAGCAACGAACTTACCATACATCTACTTGAGTGCTGGTGTATCAGCTAAACTCTTCCAAGAAACGCTTGTCTTTGCCCACGAATCAGGCGCAAACTTCAACGGCGTTCTTTGTGGCCGTGCAACCTGGGCAGGATCAGTTGAAGCTTACATCAAAGACAGTGAAGCAGCAGCTCGTGAATGGCTTCGCACAACTGGATTTGAGAACATTGACGAACTCAATAAGGTTCTTCAAAAAACAGCGACTTCATGGACTGAACGTGTAGAAGCATAAAGCAAGAATAGAAGAATTCCCTTTTGTTAAGAAGATTCTTAAGATTTTCTGACAAAGGATTCTGAAAATAGAAACTACAACCATAGATGGTAAATACACTTTCTATGGTTTGTTTACTTAAGAGAAATGGATCAAAGGAGAGAAGAATGAAAGCATACACAGAGCGTGTATTTGGAAATCATGAGGGCAAGGATGTCTTGGCTTATCGCTTTGAGACTGATGGTGGTTACCAGCTTGAAGTTATGACTTATGGTGCGACCATCTTGCGCTATGTCACACCTGACAAGGCTGGGAATTTTGCTAATGTTATCCTAGGATTTGATGATTTTGCTAGCTATGTAGGCAATAGTCCCAAGCATGGAGCAAGTGTAGGTCCTGTAGCGGGCCGTATTGCAGGTGCGACATTTGAGCTCAATGGCAAGACCTATGACCTTGAAGTCAATAATGCTAGCAACTGTAACCACAGTGGTTCAACAGGCTGGGATTCGAGCTTGTTTGAATTGGTCGAGGTGAGCGACCATGGCTTGACTCTCTACACAGAACGTACAGACGGGACAGGAGGATTTCCTGGTAATCTTAAGATTTGGATTAGCTACCACTTGGAAGAAACAGGTGCCTACGAAGTCAGCTACAAGGTAACGACCGATCAGGATACGCTGGTCAATCCAACTAATCACAGCTACTTCAACTTGTCTGGTGATTTTACGCAGACAATTGACCGTCATGTCTTTCAGCTAAATACGGAGGGAATTTACCCAATTGCTCCGGACGGTGTGCCAGCAAAAACTCCAGATGCTGATCGCGATGTGGTGAGACACATCTACAATGGTGCCTTGCTCAAGGATATCTTTGCAGAGGACGATGAGCAAATCCAGTTGGTATCTGGTTTGGATCACCCATTTGCTCTTCCTACCGGTCATGATAATGCTGGTTTCCTTTATGACCAAAACTCAGGTCGTTTCCTGCTTTTCAAGACAGAGGCCCCTTGCTTTGTGGTCTACACTGCAAACTTTGTGGATGAGAGTGTCATCATAGGAGGCCAGCCAATGGTACAGCATAATGGGATTGCCCTTGAAGCGCAGGCCTTACCAGATGTCATTCACAGTGACCTCAAAGACCAAGTCATTCTCAAAGCGGGGCAAACCTTTACCAGCAAAACTCGCTACGAGCTTGTTGTTAAATAAAAAGAAGAGCTGGGTTCCAGCTCTTTTGAGTTGTCTTCGTTGACATTTTATCTCAATAGTGTATAATTGATGTAATATATGAAGTTACAACAAAAAGGAGACACCCTATGACTTATGCTTACAAAAGCCATATTTACCTAGCAGAGGCGGTTTTAAATGTCAAGGATGTGACGAGTCAAACGGCTTTTTATCACCAGATTATTGGCTTGGAGATTTTATCGCAAACGGAGACAGAAGCGATTTTGGGACTTGGTAAAAAAGCCTTGGTTCACTTGATTCAGGCCGAAAAGGATGGTGAAGTAAGGGAGCATTATGGGCTCTACCATCTGGCGATTTTGTTGCCGACACGAAAAGCCTTAGCAGATGTCTTGAAACACCTAAGTGACTTACGGATTCCTCTGGTCGGGGGTGCAGATCATGGATACAGTGAGGCCCTTTATCTAGAGGATTTAGAAGGAGATGGCATTGAACTCTACCGTGATAAGCCAGTGTCTTCATGGGATATTCGAGAAGACGGCCGCATTATCGGTGTGACCGAAGCCCTTGCGGCACAGGATATCTATGAGTTAGGGGAAAAGGTGGATCCCTTTGTCCTAGCTGAAGGGACGAGAATGGGGCATATCCACCTATCAGTGAAGGATAGTCACGCGGCGAGTCAGTTTTATCAAAAGGTGTTGGGGCTAGAGGATAAATTTACTATTCCTAGTGCTAGTTGGATAGCGGCTGGTCAGTACCATCACCACCTGGCTGTCAATGAATGGGCTGGAAAAGGTCTGGCTCCGCGTGAGCAAGGCTTGCCAGGCTTGGCCTACTACGTCCTTGAGGTCGAAAGTAAGGAGGAACTCCTAGCCATCGTTAAGCAAGCACAGGAGCTAGAAGCACCGATCAAGTGGTTAAATTTGAGTGAGTTGGATCTTGTAGACCCAGACGGCATTGTGACCCGCATTCGCTTGGAACGATGAGATGTGAAAACCACATCGTAGACATAGAAAAAGGCGGACAAGCTCGTATTCTGTTTTTAGAATGCGGACTTGTTCGCTTTTTATGAAATGATAAAGAGTAAAAGAGCTATAGCTATAACCAGACTGTAAAGGTAATCACCTGTTTTTTGTAGGTGACAAATATTTTACCTCTAAATAGACTGACGAGATGCTGAGCCATAGAGAGACCAATTCCGTGTCCAGATATGGTTTGGTTGTTATGAGAGGTCTCTGCACGATAAAAGCGATCAAAGAAACGCTTAATATTAACTGCTTGTCCATCCTTATAATCATTAGAAATAGTGATGCAAGTTCGTTTGCGTAGTAGGTAATTTTTGCGTTGGAGCGTCAAGCGAATCGTTCCAGCGGGATCGCAGTATTTTCGGGCATTGTCAAGAAGGATGCTAAGAAGCTCATAAAATTCTTCTTGGGCTACTTTTTCTACAACGTCTGCTTCAATAGAACTTTTAAATTTTTTATCTTCTCTGGTAAAGAGAGGAGCAAAATCTGAGGCAACCTTTTCAGCGATAACGGAGATATTTTGAGGAGCTAGTTTGATATCCTCTTGTTCCTCGAGCCGAGCAAGTCGGATGAGTCTTCCAATCAGGTGGTTGAGTCGTTCCGTCTGTTCTTTAGTGCTAATACTCCACTCAGTCTCTCCCTCTATTAACTCCTGTAGCTCGGTATTGGCCGAAATGATGGCTAGAGGCGTTTTGAGTTCGTGTCCTGCATTGGTGATAAACATCCGTTGTTTTTCATAGTTTTTGATAAAAGGACGAATAACAATCCCTGAAATCAAGGTGAAGAGCAGTATGAGGAGGAGTAAGCTAGCCAAGGCCAGCCAGATAGAGACCTGAAGTAAGGTATCTCGTTCTCGGATATAGTTAGTCGTCTCAAAGAAGACCAGTAGTTTCCCAGTCGTAGATTGGCTCACTTGGTAGGTAAAATAGCGTCCCTTATGAGTAATAGAACCATAAGTTTCTTGCTTTTTGAGGATGTTTGGGAGAAAACTTTTGACTTCAGCCTCAGTTAAGGACTGGACATTTGTAAGGGAGATGGCGTAGTCATTTTCCTTTTCTCTGACGGAGAAGTATTGAAAATTATAGACAATCCCTTCTTGGATATTTTTCTCAGTCAGACTTTCTTTGATTTCGTCTGTAATAGGAAGTTCGCCCTCATTCTTGGTTAAGATAGAGAGGACGGTGTGGATGTTACCCTCCGTCTGAGTGTAGACGATACTATTCATCAAGACTAGAAAGAAGGTTAGAATCAGAGCAATGGCAAGAGTAGCCGTTGCGATAAATTTGATACGAAGTTTTCGAAACATCTAGTCACCTCCTGTCAATTGGAAGGGTCCTTCTGCAGCCCCAAGTATTTGTAAGCTAGACTGGACACTTTGGAGTTTTTGGCGTAGGTAGGAGATATAGAGAAAGACGAGCTCGTGATCCTGTTCTCCCAGCTCGTCTGGCCATACCTGCTCTAGTAGTTGTTGACAACTGAGGGGTTGGTTAGCGTGCTGGATGAGGAGAGTCAAGAGTTGGGTCTCCTTTTTCCCCAAACGAATGCTGTTTGTAGCAGCCAATTCTTGTTCATCAATATCCAAGCGGGTATTTCCTAATTGGATTGTATCCGGGGTATAGTCTTCCAGGCGGCGTGCAGTAGAACGGAGTCTAGCCAAGAGCTCCTTGAGCGAGAAAGGTTTAGTCAAGTAGTCGTCAGCACCTGCATCAAGTCCAGTTACGCGGTCATCCACTTCGGCCATGGCTGTCAGCATGATAACGTGAGTCGTATTGCCTGCCTGGCGAATTTCTTTGAGGGCTTCGATTCCAGTTTTAATTGGCATCATGATGTCAAAAATCATGAGGTGATAGTGGTTAGATTTAGCCTTTTCGACAGCGTCTTGTCCGTTAAAAACAGAATCAACGCTATAGCCTTCGCGTTCTAAGGCTACGGTAATGACGCGGTTCAGTTGAGTTTCGTCTTCGGCAAGTAGGATTTTCATAGGTTCTCCTTAGTCTTGGTCAGATCGCTGAATCAAATCACGAATTGTCTGCATGGTCAAGTCACAAGAAGCAAGCTCATCGGCACAACGTTTGAGCTCGCGCGTGATTCGCTCAGGATTTTGGATGTTTTTCTTGTATTTCATCTGGTGTTCGAGGCTAGCCCAGGAGTCCATGGCAATTGTGCGCAGTTGAATCTCGATAAAATAGGTACCCTGGTCATTTCCCAGACAGTCTGGGTAGGGAGTGGTCACCTCTAGAATCAGATGATAGGAACGGTAGCCGTTGGGTTTGACCTGACGGATATAGTCTTTCTCTTTGAAAATATGGATGCTTGGCATCTGGCGAATATACTCTACTATGCGGTAGATATCATCTGTAAAGCCTGTGATAATTCGAACGCCAATAGCATCTCGTATTTCTTTAAGAGCAGATTGACTTGTCTGAGGAAGGCCCTTGCGTTGGCATTTTTCACGCATGCTTTTTTCTGTTTTGATGCGCGCATGCAAATGCTCATATAGTTTGAGGTTGGTTTCTTTTTTGTAATTGGCTGCGGCCTCTTCTATGTCTTGAATAAAGGTTTGCAAGATGGTGGGTAAATAGGTCTCACAGCTACCATAGATAGAATTCATAAGCACGTCCATTCTGAACAGTTTTTTACTATTATATCATGAAAACGCAGATATGAGATAAGTTCCTACAAAGACAGATGGGATGAGAATTTTGACAAAGCCCCTTATTCGAGATATAATGAAGAAAAATCGAGCAAGGAAAAAGAAATGACAAACTCAAAGTATATAACACGCTTGAAACGTTCAGAGGGGCAGTTGCGTGGGATTCAAAAGATGATAGAAGAAGATCGTGACTGCGCTGATATTGTGACGCAGTTGACAGCAGTGAAATCGAGTGTTGAGCGCGTGATTGAGATGATGATTACGGAAAATCTCACCGCCTGCATCAACCAACCACTAGATGACCCCGAGGCTCAAAAAGAACGCCTAGAAAAGGCCATCCGCTACTTGATTAAACGGAAATAAAGAGATGAGAGTTGCAAAGATCTCTGCTATTGGAATAGTTTAATTTGAATCAAAAGAAGCTGGGTAAAAAGTCTTTAAAATTAAAAAACGCATACTATCAGGTGTTGAAAAACCTTGATAGTATGCGTTTTATTGTGGGGAGATTTATACTCTTCGAAAATCAAATTCAAACCACGTCAGCTTCACCTTGCCGTACTCAAGTACAGCCTGCGGCTAGCTTCCTAGTTTGCACTTTGATTTTCATTGAGTATTACTTCATTTTCTCCTGAAATTGAGTTGTTGCTCAGCTTCTTTTGCTTATTCTACTTGCCCAGGCCAAGCATTCATACCACCTTCTACGTTGATAACGGTGAGGCCTTGAGCGCTGAGAAATTGACAGGCAGATGCAGAACGCACTCCACCTTGACAGATAACATGGTATGCATGGTCAGGCTTGAGTTCTTTGTAGCCTTGTTCCAAGGTGCTTAAAGGCAGATTTTTTGCACCTGGTGCATGTCCTGCTTGGAATTCATGTACTTCACGAACATCGATAAGATCTAGATTTTCATGTTGGTATTTTTCATAAAAGTCAGCCATGCTGATATTAGTTACCATATTCTACTCCTTCTGGGTTAGCCATTTTGTATAGTGAATAAGCGCCGTCAAGGTTTTGGACGGTAAATTCTGCTTGCTTGAGGATACGCTCTGCGATATAGCTGCGCAAACCACTGTGGCAGCTAACGATGTAGGCTTGGTTCTTGTCCAGTTCATCCAAGCGTTCCCGTAGTTCGTTTAGGGGGATATGAATGGTATCGACTTTGAGTCGACCACTCTGGAATTCGCCACTTGTCCGTACATCTAGGAATTTCTTACCAGCAGCCAGTTCGTCTTCGAGCTGGTACCATTGAATATTGTCGCTTAAACCCTCAATTAGGTTCAAGGCCGCGTAGCCCAGCATATTGACGGGATCCTTGGCAGAGCCAAATGGTGGCGCATAGGTAAACTCTAACTCTGGTAAGTCAAAGACGGTGAGATTTCCCTTGATAGCAGTTGCTAGGATATCAATTCGCTTGTCAACACCTTTCTTCCCAACTCCTTGGGCACCATAGATTTTTCCAGTGGTTGGGTCAAAGAGGAGCTTCAAGGTCATATCAGTAGCGCCTGGATAATAACCAGCGTGGTCTTTTCCACTGACATGAAGCGCCTTGTAAGGAAGTTGATTCATGCGAAGGATACGTTCGCTGAGACCAGTCGAAGCGGCTGTCATATCAAAGGCACGGACGATAGCAGTGCCGATACTGCCCTTATTTGTACGTCCTAGTCCTGCGATGACGTCCGCCACTTGGCGTCCTTGTCGATTGGCAGGAGAAGCGAGAGAGATGAGAGCGTCTTGGCCTGTGATTTCTTGCTTGACGACGATGGCATCCCCAACTGCAAAAATATCTTTTTGACTGGTTTCGTAATGTTCATTGACCAGGATACCACCACGAAGTCCCAGTTCAATCCCCGCAGCTTTTGCCAGTCCGTTTTCAGGTTCAACACCGACAGAAAGGATGGTGAGGTCGGAAGCGATCTTTTGACCGTTTTCGAGAACGATGACTTTTCCTTGGTCTTCAAAGCGAGTTGCAGACTGGGAAGTGATAACGCGGACACCATTTGCCAGCAATTCTGCTTGGACAAAGGCCGCCATTTCGTGATCTAATGGTGGCAAGACATGAGGTGCTTTCTCCACGATGGTGACTTGCAATCCTCGTTTCGCCAGGTTTTCAGCCATTTCAAGCCCGATAAAGCCTGCACCGATAACGACAGCTTCTTTTGGATGATTGTCCAAGGCCGCCATAATCTCGTCGAGATCGGGAACATTGCGGAGTGTGAAGGCATTCTCGGCCTCTGCCAGCCCTTCAATAGCAGGAACAAACGGTTTAGCTCCTGGAGAGAGGATCAGCTTGTCGTAGCTTTCTGTGAATTCCTGCCCATCGTGCCGCACCGTCACAGTGTGTTCTTCTGGTGAAATCTGGATGACCTCGTGAAATGGTCGCACATCGAGATTAAAGCGTGCCATGAGACTTTCAGGAGTTTGAACCAATAAACTATCACGGTTTGCAATTTCTCCTGAAACATAGTAAGGAAGTCCACAGTTTGCAAAGGAAACAAAGGGACCTTTCTCAAAAATAGTGATTTCAGCGTCTTCCATGAGACGTCTGAGGCGGGTTGCTGCTGACATACCGCCTGCAACTCCTCCGACAATGATAATTTTCATTGACTTTCTCCTTTATACTTCTAGATGACCTTGCCTGTCCAAGCGCTCATACCGCCTCGGACATTGATGACATCGTAGCCTTTTTTCTTAAGCTTTTTAGCAGCTAGTTTGCTTCGTACACCTGAATGACAAATGACATAAAGTGTTTCTTTTGTCGCAGGTGTGTAGGAACCAATTTCAGTTAGAGGGACATTCTTGGCGTTTTTAATATGACCTCTACGGAATTCCATAGGCGTCCGAACATCCAATAGCTGAATCGGTTCTCTGAGTTTAGCTTCTAACTCGCTGGTAGAAATACTGTCAATTTTTGTAAATAAGTGAAACATAGGCACCTCCAAATATACCCTTATGGGGTATATTAAACCATGAAGTCAAGATTTTGTCAAGCAAGTTGTTTTGACTTGGGAGAGGGCTTGGTTTTGAGAGTTTAGAAAGCAAGCTATTCTTGACCTTTCAAAGTCTTTTTGATATGATGGCCTCAAACTAAGTGTGAGGTGCTAAGATGACCAGTGAATACCAGAAAATGATAGCAGGGGAGCCTTACCGTCCGTCGGACCCAGAGTTGCGTGCCTTGGCGCAGGCTTCTCGCCAAAAACAGGCTGCCTTTAACAAGGAAGAAGATCCCTTGAAGGGAGCAGATATTATCAAGACTTGGTTTGGTTCAACTGGGGAAAATCTCTATGTCAATCCACGATTAGTAGTGGATTATGGTGTTAATATCCATCTAGGGGAAAATTTTTATTCTAATTGGAACTTGACTATGCTGGATGTTTGTCCGATTCGCATCGGGAACAACGCCATGCTTGGCCCCAACTGTCAGTTTTTAACCCCACTCCATCCACTGGATCCGGATGAACGCAATTCAGGGGTCGAATACGGCAAGCCTATCACCATTGGAGATAATTTCTGGGCTGGAGGTGGCGTCATTGTCCTTCCCGGGGTGACACTAGGAAATAACGTCGTTGCAGGAGCAGGGGCTGTGATTACCAAGTCCTTCGGAGATAATGTCGTCCTAGCTGGGAATCCTGCTCGTGTTATCAAGGAAATACCAGTAAAAGAAAACTAAAAAGAACAGCTTGGGCTGTTCTTTTTATAATCTTTATCTTAGTCTTATAGATTTTTCTTCTTTTTTGCTTTCTTGGTCAAGAAAACATCGCACTGAGGGATGTTGGTTTTAAAAATCTATTAAAGGTAGTCTAGAGTTCAAAAATTGTTTTAGCAGCCCTTTCTAAAAAATTACTAGGCGAAATCTAATCCAAACTGAATTTAAGGAAACTTTCAGAAAAGTTTTAGTTTCGTTTCAGGAATCTTCTGTAGACTGTCTAGCTATATCATACGAAGGAGAGGAAAAAGGTATGAAATCAAAAAAATGGCCCCTACTCGCAACGAGTTTAACGGCAATGGTACTGATGGCAGCATGTTCCCAGTCAACAACTTCATCCAATACCAATGCAACGACAAATAGTGCCACAACAACTGCAACAAAGACAAATCAATCATCCTATTTTACAGAGAAGGACAATGATACTTCTTATGATGAAAGCACAGCTTCTAAGATTGAGTTATCTGGCTCATCAGCAAACGTCTCTGGAGATGGGGTGACAGTCTCTGAATCAACAGTGACCATCACAAAATCTGGAACTTATGTGATTTCAGGTCAGTCTGACGGAGTGCAGATCAAGGTCGAGGCAGATAAGTCGGCAGATGTTCATCTAGTCCTAAAAGGTGCAACCATGACCAATACCAATGCAGCGATTTCTGCGACATCAGCCGGCCATGTCTACTTAACTCTAGCTGAGGGAACCACCAACAGTCTCTCTGACTCAAGCTCTAACAGCGACGAAAAAGCAGACGCAGCCCTCTTTTCTAAGGTGGATTTGACCATCAACGGGAAAGGAACTCTCAATGTAGATGGCAAGAAAAACAATGGTATCAAGGCCAACGACACCCTCCACATCACGGGTGGAACCTATAACATCACAGCAGTTGGCGATGCCTTTAATGTTAATGATGAACTCAACATTACTGGTACGACCATGACTATCGACGCCAAAGAGGATGGGGTCAATGTGGACAATGATGAGGATACTTCAGTCGGAATCATGTACCTATCCAACAACACCATCACCGTTACAGCAGGAGATGATGGAATTCACGCTTCTGGTAACCTAGTGATTGATAGCGGTACCTATACCGTTAAGAATTCAACAGAAGGGATAGAAGGAAAATCCATCACCATAAACGACGGCGATATCAATGTCTATGCGACAGATGATGGAGTCAATGCAGCAAATAAAAATGCCCAACAGAGTGAAATCTTCTTCACCATGAACGGTGGGAACCTGACAGTAGAAGTTGGTCAAGGGGATACAGATCCAATCGACTCAAACGGCAATATCACGGTTACAGGTGGAACCATTAAAATGATTGGTCAAACAGGTTTTGACTTTGATGGAACAGCGACCTACACAGGCGGGGATATCTATCTCAACGGTGAAAAACAAACGGAAATCGTCAACTCTATGCCTGGAGGCGGTGGACCAAATGGAGGCCCTCAAGGAAATGGAGGCCCTGGCGGTCCAGCCCCTGGTGGACAGGGATAAACAAAAAAAGGATAGCATTCAATTAGAATGGCTATCTTTTTATATGGGTGATAGATTGATATGTTACGAGTGGTTTTATAATCCTAGCTTTCAAAGGCTAAATTGTTCAGTCCCCCGTTTTTGTTTACTTGAATTTTTTGAATTTTAAGAGGGTGTTGAGTAGTTTGCCCTTAAATGTTTTGTTTTGATAGGAAATCGTAAGGGAATTGAAAAATTCAACTGCTAGGTGTTCTTGGTGACCGAGTACCATCTCGCCTGCGGTTGCTTCTGGGAAAAAGACTCCTAATTTGATGCGGAGTCCACCTTTTTTCATCTTGAACTGATGCATACCATACATCTTGATATCAAGGCTTGGATTGGACATGAGAGTGGCAGTATCACCTGCTATAGAAATTTTTGTATCGGCATCCGGAACGACTGGTTTTTCAGCATCTAGACTGATAAAGATTTTTTGATAAGTTGGTTGTCCGTACTCTCCAATCAACTCCATCACTTCCTGTCCACCGTGCACTCCAGCAAATACAAAATGTTCAGGGTGAATTTTAAAAGGAAGTGCTTGGTCGCCCATTTTATTTAGTCCTTGGTTGAAAGCGAAGAAATCTCCCAAAATCAGGTCTCAAGAAAGTTCGTAAAGCATCACAATTTAGTAAATTTTAATTCGAGAGAGTTGCTATATTTACATGGAACATCCTTCGGGATGTTCTTTTTTATGCTTGTAAATCGATTTAAGATAGTTTATCTAATGATTAGTCGTTTCAATTTTATTGTTGAGGCCTAAGTAGATTTTTGATTGGTAATCAATAAGATGATAGTTAGCTTGATAAAAACTCTTGATAAATTTACTCTAACGGAATTAAATAATGAGAAAAATGATATAATAAGAAGAATAAAAAGTTAATGAGGAAATATGATGTCAGAACAGGTACAAAGGCAAGAGCTACATAGAAAGATATGGAAAATTGCTGATGAAGTTCGTGGTGCAGTAGATGGTTGGGACTTCAAGCAGTATATTTTGGGAATTCTATTTTATCGCTTTATTAGTGAAAATTTCAAAACCTATATCGAAGGTGGCGATGAATCAATTAACTATGAAGAGATTTCTGAAGATTTAATTACACCTGAAGTTCGAGATGATGCCATTAAAACCAAAGGTTATTTTATTATGCCTTCGCAGTTGTTTTCCAATGTTGTCAAAACTGCTCGTCAAAATGAGCACTTAAATACAGATTTAAAAGATATCTTTGATGATATTGAGTCTAGTGCGATTGGTTATGCGAGTGAACATGACATTAAGGGTCTTTTTGATGATGTAGATACCAGAAGTAACAAGTTAGGTAGTACGGTTCCAGAGAGAAATCAGCGCTTGACTCTGATTCTTGAAGGAATCGCAAGTCTTGATTTTGGAAACTTTGAAGATAACCATATTGATCTCTTTGGGGATGCTTATGAGTATCTAATCTCTAATTATGCTTCTAACGCTGGGAAATCTGGTGGAGAATTTTTTACACCGCAAAGTGTATCGAGACTCTTGGCGCGGATTGTTATGCTGGGTAAGAATGAAAAAAATAAAATCAATAAAATTTACGATCCTGCCTGTGGTTCGGGTTCGTTGCTTCTGCAAGCTAAAAAGCAGTTTAATGAGCACATAATTGAAGATGGATTTTATGGTCAGGAAATTAATATGACCACCTATAACCTAGCTCGAATGAATATGTTTTTACACAATATCAATTATGATAAGTTTAGCATTGAGCGTGGCAATACCTTACTTGATCCTAAGCATGTAAACGATAAGCCTTTTGATGCTATTGTGTCAAATCCACCATACTCTATCAAATGGATAGGAAGCGATGATCCGACGCTCATCAACGATGACCGCTTTGCCCCTGCGGGTGTATTAGCGCCTAAATCTAAGGCTGATTTTGCTTTTATTATGCATAGCCTGTCATACTTGTCGAATAAGGGACGAGCTGCAATCGTAACTTTCCCAGGTATTTTCTATCGGGGAGGTGCTGAGCAAAAAATCCGTCAATATCTAGTAGACAATAACTTTGTTGAAGCGGTTATTCAGCTACCAGACAATCTCTTTTTTGGGACCTCCATTGCGACCTGTATTCTTATTTTGGCAAAGAATAAGCCAACGACGGATATCCTCTTTGTTGATGCAAGTAAGCAGTTTAAGAAAGAAACTAATAATAACGTCTTGACAGAAGAGAATATCGAAAAAATCTTAGACAGTGTTGAAAAGAAAGAAAATGAAGATTACTTTTCTTGTATGGTGGTACAAGAAAAGGTAGCAGAGGCAGATTATAATCTTTCAGTGTCAACTTATGTAGAAAAAGAAGATACCCGTGAGAAGATTGATATTGATGTGCTCAATAAAGAAATCGCTGAGACTGTTGCCAAGATTGACCACTTGCGTGCAGAGATAGATAAGATTGTAGAGGAGCTTAGCTATGGCAAATGATGTGATTCTCTATAGAACAGATGACGGAGAGTCCGCTATTGAACTCCACTTGGATAATGGAACGGTCTGGCTGACCCAACAAGAACTAGCTGAGCTCTTTCAAACTTCCAAGCAAAACATTAGTAAACATATCAAGGCGATATTTGAAGATGGTGAACTGGATGAAGCAGTGGTTGTCAACTATCAGTTGACAACCACTCGTCACGGTGCAATAGCTGGTAAAACTCAGTCAAAAAAAGTCGCCTACTATAATCTGGATATGATTTTGGCAATTGGCTATCGTGTGCGTTCTCTTCGTGGAATCCAGTTCAGACATTATGCTTCGACAGTCTTGAAAGAGTATCTGATCAAGGGCTTTGCTATGGATGATGAGCGCTTGAAAAACTTGGGTGGAGGCTCTTATTTTAAAGAACTCCTTGAAAGAATCCGAGACATTCGCTCAAGTGAAAAAGTCTTTTACCGTCAGGTTTTGGATCTCTTTGCTACATCAAGTGACTACAATGCAAACTCATCAGAGGCAAAGAAATTCTTTGCGACGGTTCAAAACAAGATGCATTATGCTATTCACCACAATACTGCCAGTGAACTCATTTATCATCGTGTCGATAGCGAAAAGGAGTTTATGGGCTTGACCACTTTTAAGGGAGACCTTCCCACTCTATCTGAAGCAAAAGTTGCTAAGAACTATCTGACAGAAAAGGAACTCCGTGGGCTTAATCAGCTTGTATCAGGATATCTAGACTTTGCTGAAAGACAGGCGGAGCGAGAAGAAGTCATGACTATGGCGGACTGGGTGACACATGTAGACCGTATCCTTCAGGCTACTGGAGAAGACTTACTTGATAATAGTGGCTCTATCTCTCGTGAACAGATGAAGCAGAAGGTAGAAAAGGAATATAAGAGCTACCAAGCCAAGACCCTTAGTCAAGTTGAAAAAGATTACCTCAAGGAAATCAAAAGCATTGAAAATCTAGCCAAGGAAGGAGGTAAGTGATGAACATCCTAGAAGAAATCCAGAACTGTCCCGTTGAGTGGAAAGAGTTGGGGGAAGTTTGTTCTGTTAAGAAAGGTAAGCAACTAAATAAAAATTTATTGACAGAAGATGGATTATATCCTGCGTATAATGGTGGACAAACTTATTCAGGAAGAACTAATGATTACAATGTGGAAGCTAATACAATCATTGTAAGTCAAGGTGGAGCTTCTGCAGGTTTTGTTAATTTTGTCGATACCAAATTTTGGGCTAATGCACATTGTTATTATATACTTTCTGATGAGACTCGAGTGAATAATAGATTTGTATATCATTTTGTAAAAATGAATCAGAAATATCTTATGGATTTTCAACATGGAGCGGGGATACCCGCGTTAAAAGCTGACAAATTGTCCAAACTATTACTCCCCATCCCTCCTCTAGAAATTCAAGAAAAAATCGTGCAAATACTTGACAAATTCACCGATTATGTTACAGAATTGACCTCAGAATTGACCTCACGTAAAAAGCAATATTCTTTTTATAGAGATAAACTCTTGTCATTTGAAGACGAGGTTTATCAGGTTGAGTGGAAGACGTTGGGGGAAGTGGCGGAATGTTTAGCGGGAGCTACTCCAAGGACTTCTAATTCTTCGTATTGGGAAAATGGAACTATTCCGTGGATGAGCTCAGGAGAAGTAAGCAAAGGTTTTGTTTATGATACGGAGAAAAAAATTACTCAAGAAGGTTATGACAGTTGCAGTACTAAAGTTGTTCCAAGAGACACAGTTGTTATTGCCTTAGCGGGACAGGGAAAAACACGAGGAACAGTGGCTATTACAAAAGTTGAATTGTGTACTAATCAATCATTATGTTCAATAGTTTCAAATGATGATATAAATAGTCATTATTTATATTATTATTTAAAAGGACAATATCAAAAACTTCGAGATATTTCTTCTGGTGAAGGAACTAGAGGAGGTTTAAATTTAAAAATGATTAGAGATTTTAGAATCCCAGTCCCTTCTCTCAAAATCCAGTCTCGTATTGTTCAAGTTCTAGACAATTTCGACATGGTTTGTAACGATCTAAACATCGGACTTCCCAAGGAGATTGAGCTTCGCCAAAAACAGTACGAATATTTCCGAGAAAAACTCTTGACATTCACCGCCGAAGGCGTGTACACTGACAGTACAGTACAGTACAGTACAGTACAGACAAGACCTCATTAGGCTCTTAAACTGGGTTTTTGGTCCAATTCGGGTGGAATTGGGAGCTATAGGAGACATTATTCGGGGGAATGGGCTTCAGAAAAAAGATTTTCAAGACACAGGCGTTCCTTGTATCCATTACGGACAGATATATACATACTATGGAATTGAAACTGATATAACGAAGTCGTTTATTAATCTAGAATTATCAAAAAAACTTCAAAAAGCTAAAACTGGTGACTTAATTGTTGCAACGACATCCGAGAATGTTGAAGATGTTGGTAAGTCTTTGGTTTGGTTAGGAAAAGATGAAGTTTGTATTGGAGGACATTCATGTATAATCAGAACCGAGCAAAATAGTAAATATTTAGCCTACTTTTTTAGAACTAGCTATTTCCAAAACCAGAAGAAAAAAAGAGTCTTGGGAACTAAAGTAATTGAACTTTATCCTA
This sequence comes from Streptococcus oralis, assembly GCF_023109005.1. Classification (GTDB taxonomy): domain Bacteria; phylum Bacillota; class Bacilli; order Lactobacillales; family Streptococcaceae; genus Streptococcus; species Streptococcus oralis_BU. The sequence goes on from NZ_JALDTU010000007.1 coordinate 62,027, forward strand.
AAAACCTTGCAAAAATTCAAATAATATTATCTCCTTTATCAACACAATCTCAAATTGTCTCCATCCTTGACAATTTTAACACCCTAACCAACTCTATTTCTGAAGGTCTTCCTAAAGAGATAGAACAGAGACAGAGACAGTATGAATACTGGCGGGAACAATTGCTAAATTTTGATTTATAGAAAAGAATAGGAAAGGGATATGGCAAAAGCGCTAAGTGATATTGCACAAGAGTTAAAAGCTTCGAATCAGAAAGTTCAGCTGATCTACGCCTTTAATGGGACAGGAAAGACCAGACTCTCTAAAGAGTTTGCTAAGTTGTTTCAAGCTGAAGAAGGCGGTCTTACGAGAGATAAGATTCTTTATTATAATGCTTTTACTGAGGACTTGTTCTATTGGGATAATGATCTTGATAGCAATCAAGATTTTAAACTGAAGATTCAGCCAAATTCTTTTATATCTTGGATAATTCAAGAGCAGGGACAGGATCAGAATATTATTTCGCATTTTCAGCATTATACAAATGATAAAATGACACCTTCATTTCTTTTGTCAGATGGTCATATTCTTTTCACTATTCAAAGTGGTGATGGTGAGGATAGACTAAACGAACAAATTAAGTTATCCAAAGGTGAAGAGAGCAATTTTATTTGGTCTATTTTTTATACATTGCTAGAGCTAGTTATTAGTGAGCTTGATATACTAGAACCTGATGAACGTAGTACTAGAGAGTTTGATGATTTAGAGTATGTGTTTATTGATGACCCGGTTTCATCATTAGATGAAAACCACTTGATAGAAGTTGCATCAAATTTAGGGAAGTTAATTAGAACGAGTAAGTCTGATCTTAAATTTATAATAACAACTCACAATCCTTTATTCTATAACGTCTTATATAATGAGTTAAAAAATATTAAAAGGAATGAGAGATATAGTAAGCGAGCTATTGACGAAGAAACTGGAGAGAATAGAACCTATATTGACACCCGAAAAGTTCCTGATAGTAGTAGATTTAGATTTGAAAAATTAGAAGATGGATCATATAAGCTGATACCTCAACCGGATGACTCTCCTTTTGCTTATCATAATTTTTTAAGAAAATCATTACATAAAGCTATAGAAGACAATTTGGTTTATAAATATCATTTTAATTTTTTAAGAAATCTTTACGAGAAAACAGCAACTTTCCTGGGTTATCAAAAATGGCAGGATTTATTGCCACGTGATAATGAAGGAAGTTTTAGTAACTATGAGTCAAGGATATTAAATATTTCTAGTCATTCTAAAGTATCAACCGAGGAAGATGAACTAGTAACCCTCCCAGAAACTGCGCTTTTAAAAAACCTGTTACAGCATTTAGAGAGCACTTGCAATTATAAGGAGTAATTATGTCTGAAAGTACATTCACTACAGCTATTGTTGAGTCAGATAATTTTATCATTTTAGAAAAGTATACCAAGCTAGAACAGCCTAGTCAGTATCAGACAGAGGCGGACTTGGAGAAGGAGCTGATTGCTGACTTGCGCCAGCAAGGATACGAGTATCTTACTTATTTGACGACCCCAGAGGCGCTTTTGGCTAATCTCAAGACCCAGATGGAAGTTCTGAATAATGTGGTTTTTACAGATGCTGAGTGGTTGCGCTTCTTGGATGAGTACCTCAATAAACCCAGTGACAGTTTGATTGATCGTACCAGAAAACTTCATGATAACTATATTTATGATTTTATATTTGATGATGGGCATATCCAGAATATCTATTTATGGGATAAGAAAAATATTAGTCGAAACAAGCTGCAAGTCATTAATCAAATGAAGCAAGTCGGTACCAGTAGCAATCGTTATGATGTGACCTTGCTGGTAAATGGATTGCCTCTGGTACAAATTGAGCTTAAAAAACGCGGAGTTGCGATTCGAGAGGCCTTTAATCAGGTGCACAGATATAGTAAAGAAAGTTTCAATGAGGAGAATTCTCTCTTTAAGTACCTTCAGATTTTTATCATCTCAAACGGAACGGATACTCGGTATTTTGCTAATACGACCAAGCGAGATAAGAATTCTTATGAGTTCACCATGAACTGGGCTTTGAAAAATAATAATCCTATTAAGGACTTGAAGGACTTTACAGCAACTTTCTTAAGTCAACAGACCTTGTTAAATGTCTTGATAAATTATTCTGTCTTTGATACTAATGATACTCTTCTCATCATGCGTCCTTATCAGATTGCGGCAACTGAGAGAATCATCTGGAAGATACGTTCAGCTATTGCTTCAAAAATCAAAAGCGGTCCTGATACAGGTGGTTATATTTGGCATACTACCGGTTCAGGGAAGACCTTGACAAGTTTTAAAGCTGCTAGACTTGCTACTGAGATGGAAGAAGTGGATAAGGTTTTTTTTGTGGTGGACCGCAAGGACTTGGATTATCAGACGATGAAAGAGTACCAGCGATTTTCACCTGACTCAGTCAACGGTTCAAATAGCACTGCAGGTCTCAAACGCAATATCGAGAAGGATGATAATAAAATTGTCGTGACGACCATTCAGAAGCTTAACAATTTTATGAGCAGTGAGAGCCATCATGAAATTTATCAAAAGCAAGTGGTTTTCATTTTTGATGAATGTCATCGTTCTCAGTTTGGTGAAGCGCAAAAGCGACTCAGACAGAAATTTAAGAAATATTGCCAGTTTGGTTTTACGGGTACACCGATTAAGGTAGAGAATGCGCTTGGTTCCGAGACAACGGCATCTGTTTTCGGTCGTGAGTTACATGCCTATGTGCTAACTGATGCGATTCGAGATCAAAAAGTCTTGAAGTTTATGGTGGATTATAACGACGTTCGTCCGAAGTTTAAGTCAATTGAAAGCGAGCAGGATTTGACCAAGTTATCTGCAGCTGAAAATAAAAAAGCACTGCTTCATCCGACTCGAATCGCTGAAATATCCAGGTATGTCTTAGATCATTTTGATCAAAAAACGCATCGATTAACTGGTAAAGGTTTCAATGCTATGTTTGCTGTTTCAAGTGTTGATGCAGCAAAAGCCTACTATCAAGAGTTGCAAAATCAGCAAAAAGATTCTGATAAACCATTGAAGATTGCGACTATCTTTTCCTATGCTGCGAATGAGTCTCAGGTGGCTATTGGTGAAATTGATGATGAGAGCTTTTCACCGACAGATTTAGCGGATATTAGTAGTAAAGAATTTTTGAGTAGCTGTATAGCTGATTATAATCAGTTATTTGGCACTAATTTTACTATTAATGGCAATGATTTTCAGAATTACTATCGTGATTTGGCTAAACGCGTCAAAAATCGGGAGGTGGATCTCTTAATTGTAGTTGGGATGTTCTTGACTGGCTTTGATGCACCAACTTTAAACACTCTTTTTGTGGATAAGAATCTGAGATATCATGGTCTAATCCAAGCTTTTTCACGCACCAATCGAATTTATGATGCTACCAAGTCATTTGGGAATATTGTAACCTTCCGGGATTTAGAGAAGGCTACAACTGATGCTATTAAGCTATTTGGAAAGACTGAGACAGCAGAAGTCTTGCTCGAACGTTCTTATCAAGAGTATATGACAGGCTTTACGGAGGCCGGTGAAGAGCAAAAGGGTTATATGGCCGTTGTTCAAGAGTTACAAGAAAAGTTTCCGGACCCGCAAGCTATCATTAAAGAGCGTGATAAGAAAGAATTTGTCTCTTTGTTTGGTCAATTTCTTCGTTTAGATAATATCTTACAAAACTACGATGATTTCATGAGTCTACGAGCTTTACAAGAACTTGATATCTTAGATGATAAGGCTGTAGAGGCTTTCAAGGAACGTTTCCATGTGGACGATGAAACTTTGGAGGAGTTATCTAGGTTAGACATCCCAAGTACTAGGGAAATTCAAGACTACCGTTCAACCTATAATGACATTAAGTCATGGTATGAGAATGAACGCCGTAATCAGGAAGATAGCGAATCTAAAGTTGATTGGGATTCGATTGTTTTTGAAGTTGAATTACTAAAATCTCAAGAAATCAATCTAGACTATATCTTAGAGCTAATTTTTGAGACTAATAAAAAGGTTTCAGATAAGGATGAACTTGTTACAGAAATTACTCGGACCATTCGAGCAAGTCTTGGCAATCGAGCTAAGGAAGATTTGATAGTCGCTTTCATCCATGACAGTGATTTAGATAGTTTTGCTGATAAATCAGATATCATTGAACAGTTCTTTATTTTTGCGCAAAGTGAGCAGAAAAGGGAAGCGGATGAGTTGATACAGACTGAGGGATTAAATGAACAAAGCGCTAAGCGCTACATACAAGCTTCGTTGAAGCATGAGTATGCTAGTGAAAATGGGAATGATTTGAATGAAGCTCTGCCGAAAATGAGCCCACTAAATCCACAATATCGTACAAAAAAACAAACCGTTTTTCAAAAGATCAGTCGTTTTGTTGAAAAATTCAAGGGAATTGGTGGAGATATTTAAGAATCATTTGATTGAGTAACGAAATAAATCTGCCTAAACAATAAAAAGTAGCTATCAAATGTGCTTAAGGGCTACTTTTTTATTATTCTATTTTCTGCTTTTAGGAAACTGTTTCTATCATTTTTGAGAATCTCAAAGTATACTTGGAAGGTGGCGGATTCTATATTTTTCAAGTGAATCAGTCATATCTAGCTGGGTCTGATAAGTATTCATTGTACGGAATATACTTAAAGTTAAGACGGTGGCTATCTTGTTGACCTTATTAGAAGGATGCTTCTTAATCCAGTTAATCCTTATGATAGTAGCTTGCTAGAATATATTAGAATAAAGAATTTTTCTGAAAATTTCTGAGATTGATTACGTCTAGACGTTTTTATCCCTCTATCTGAACTTGCATCCGGATGAACATATCGCGGTGCTGCTCTTGGATGACCTCGCAGATATAATCATCCACAGGAGTATATTCAGCTTGGATTAGAGATTGGTGAAAATGTAGCAGAGCTTATAACTAAAATAGACCTCCCGCATCAATGTACTGCACCCCAAAAGTTAGACAGAGAAAATCTAACTTTTGGGGTGCGGTACACAACAGGTGGTATTCTCTTATATGCTTATTTCATCGAACTTTTAAGCAAGTCCATGGTACCATTAAGAAGAGTATCTGTCAAAAAGTTGCGATTGTATTGTTTTTACTCTCAGTGCATTAGCTTCCTCCTTGACACTTCGTCAGCTTTTGATACAATAGTACAAAATTAGAGGAGGTGGGTTATGATTCAGAAACATGCGATTCCCATTTTGGAGTTTGATGACAATCCCCAGGCGGTCCTTATGCCAACACATGAGGGATTGGACTTAAAGTTGCCAAAGAAATGCATCTATGCATTTTTGGAGGAAGAGATTGACCGCTACGCTCAGGAAGCAGGAGCGGACTGTGTTGGTGAGTTCGTTTCTGCCACCAAGACTTATCCAGTCTATGTCGTCAACTACAAGGGTGAGGAGATCTGTCTGACCCAGGCGCCCGTGGGCTCTGCTCCAGCGGCCCAGTTTATGGATTGGTTGGTTGGCTATGGTGTGGAGCAAATCATCTCTACTGGTACCTGTGGCGTCCTAGCCGATATAGAGGAGAATGCCTTTCTCATCCCTGTTCGGGCTCTGCGAGATGAGGGGACTAGCTACCATTATGCAGCACCTTCTCGTTATATGGAGCCGCAGATTGAGGCTATCTCTGCCATTGAGCAAGTCTTGGAACAAAGAGGCATCCCTTACGAGGAAGTCATGACCTGGACGACAGATGGTTTTTACCGAGAGACAGCTGAAAAGGTTACCTATCGCAAGGAAGAAGGCTGTGCTGTTGTGGAAATGGAGTGCTCTGCTCTTGCGGCAGTAGCTCAGTTACGTAGGGTTGTTTGGGGAGAACTGCTCTTTACCGCAGATTCCTTGGCGGATCTAGATAACTACGACAGTCGTGACTGGGGTTCGGAAGCTTTTGATAAGGCGCTCGAACTCTGTTTTGCTATTGTGCACCACATGTGAGTGCTCTTACTGTTTTTATGGTACAATGTAGCTATGTTATTCAAATCTTTTTTGGAAAAAATCAAGACGACGCTGGTTCGATTATCACCAGCCCGTCGCATCTTTTTAAGTTTTGCCTTAGTTATCTTCTTGGGCTCGCTCCTTTTAAGCCTCCCCTTTGTGCAAGCAGCAACGTCACAAGCGACCTACTTTGACCATCTCTTTACGACTGTGTCCATGGTCTGTGTGACAGGGCTCTTCACCCAGCCGGTGGCCTCTACTTACAATATCTGGGGCCAGTTGATTTGCATGCTGTTAATCCAGATCGGTGGTTTGGGGCTTATGACCTTTATCGGAATCTTTTATATCCAAGGGAAACAAAAGCTCAGTCTTCGTAGCCGTGAGACTATTCAAGAAAGTTTTAGTTATGGGGAAACCCAGTCCTTAAAGGACTTCATCCGCTCGATCTTTTTGACGACTTTTCTGGTAGAAGGGCTCGGTGCCTTTCTCCTGAGTTTCCGCTTCATTCCTGAATTTGGATGGGGGCGAGGGATGTTAACCTCTATCTTTTTGGCTATTTCAGCTTTCTGCAATGCTGGGTTTGATAATTTTGGAAGTACGAGTTTGGCAGTCTTTCAGACGGACCCTTTGATCAATCTAGTGATTGCAGGATTGATTATAACGGGTGGTCTAGGATTTATGGTCTGGTTTGACCTAGCGACCCAGTTTGGGAAAAAGAAAAAACGCCGTCTTCGCTTTCATACTAAGCTGGTTCTCTTTTTAACAGCGGGAATTTTATTCTTTGGAACGGTATCAACCCTTTTGATTGAGTGGAACAACCCAGGAACGATTGGAAATCTCAGCGCTCCAGAGAAACTGCTGGTTAGCTTTTTCCAGACTGTCAGCATGAGAACGGCGGGTTTTGCTTCTATTGATTACACCCAGGCTCGACCGGTCACCTTGCTGATCTACATCTTGCAGATGTTTCTGGGCGGGGCGCCTGGAGGGACAGCAGGGGGACTCAAGATTACGACCTTCTTTGTCTTGTTAGCCTTCGCTCGTAGTGAACTATTGGGCTTGCCTCATGCCAATGTGGCTCGGAGAACTATTGAACCTCGAACAGTGCAAAAATCTTTCAGTGTCTTTATTATCTTCTTGCTAACATTCTTGCTGGGCTTGATTCTGCTAGGGATAACGGCGGAAGGAAATCCGCGCTTTATCTACCTCATGTTTGAGACCATTTCAGCCCTTGCGACAGTTGGGGTGACGGCTAATTTAACACCAGAGTTAGGCAAGTTAGCTCTCAGTATCGTTATGTTGTTGATGTTTATCGGCCGTATTGGTCCCTTGACACTACTGGTAAGTTTAGCAGAATACCAGCCAGACAAGAAAGATTTGATTCACTATATGAAAGCAGATATCACTATCGGATAAGAAAGGAAGAACGATGTCAGATCGGACGATTGGAATTTTAGGTTTGGGAATTTTTGGGAGCAGTGTTTTGGCTGCTCTTGCCAAGCATCATATGAATATCATTGCTATTGATGACCACGAGGAGCGCATTAATCAATTTGAACCCGTGCTGGCGCGTGGAGTAGTTGGGGATATCACGGATGAAGAACTCCTTCTATCAGCGGGAATTGACACCTGCGATACCGTAGTTGTTGCAACGGGGGAAAATCTGGAGTCCAGTGTTCTTGCAGTCATGCACTGTAAAAGTCTAGGGGTGCCGACTGTCATTGCCAAGGTAAAAAGCCATACAGCTAAAAAGGTACTGGAGAAAATTGGTGCGGACTCGGTCATCTCACCGGAATTTGAAATGGGACGTTCGTTAGCGCAGAGAATTCTCTTTCATAACAGCGTAGATGTCTTTCAGTTGGACAAGAATGTTTCAATTGTCGAGATGAGAATCCCCCAATCTTGGGCGGGGAAAAGCCTTAGCCAGCTAGATTTACGTGGGCGATACAATCTCAATGTACTTGGATTTCGTGCCTACGAAAATGCTCCTCTAGATGTTCAATTCGGTCCCGATGACCTTTTACGGTCAGGCGCCTATATCATGGCGGTGATTAATAACCAACATTTGGATACTCTAACAGAGCTTAGTAAGTAGGAGAGGAAGGGCTGTTTTCTTCCTCAATGATTAATGAATCAATATAAGTATTTTATAAGAGGGATTTAAGAAAAATTTTAACTTTTTCTTAATCCTTTTTAATTTTAGGAGATTATACTAGAGTCATCAAAAAAAGAAAACTCTAAGGAGAATCCTATGAAATTCAATCCAAATCAGAGATATACTCGTTGGTCAATTCGCCGTCTTAGTGTCGGTGTTGCCTCAGTTGTTGTGGCCAGTGGCTTCTTTGTCCTAGTTAGTCAACCAAGTTCTGCACGTGCTGATGTCGTCAATCCGACTCCTGCCCAAGTCGTACCAGACGCTGCTTCGGTGAATGAAAAGAGCGACTTACCAGCAGAGGTTCTCAAAAAAACAGTCGATGTAGCTCTTCCTTCAGAACAGTCTGTTCCAACACCTAAAGCAAGTGTGGATACGACAAGCTCTTCAGAAAAATCGGACGAAACTGCTAAAGAGCCTGTAGTAGCACCAAAAGAAGAAGTGCAAGCACAACCTGACTCTAAGAAACAAAAAGAAGATGCAGCTAAACCTGTGGAAAGTCCTGCGTCTACAGTTTCTGGGCAAGATCGTGAAGCCAGTGAAGCGAAACCAGCAACAACTCCAGCTGAAGTGCAAAAAGGTGTGGTTGATAATACCAAAGACACAGTAGATGTCCCAGCTAGCTACCTTGACAAGGCCAACTTCCCAGGTCCATTTACAGCCGGTGTCAACCAAGTTATTCCATACGAAGCTTTCGGTGGTGATGGTATGTTGACTCGCCTCTTGTTAAAAGCCTCAGACAAAGCCCCATGGTCAGATAATGGTTCAGCTAAAAATCCTGCTCTCCCATCAGTAGAGAAATTGGGCAAAGGCCTTTACTTCTACGAAGTAGACTTGGCAGGCACTCAAGGAAAATCTGATAAAGAGTTGCTTGACCTCTTGAAACAAAACGGCACTCAAAGTTATAAGGCAACCATCAAGGTGTACGGTGCGAAAGATGGCAAGCCTGACTTAACTAATCTGGTAGCGACTAAAGATTTGGATGTTAACTTGAATGGTTTGACCACTCAAGCTGAAGTGCAAAAAGGTGTGGCCGACAATACCAAAGATACAGTAGATGTCCCAGCTAGCTACCTTGACAAAGCCAATTTCCCAGGACCATTTACAGCTGGTGTCAACCAAGTCATTCCATACGAATTCTTCGCTGGTGACGGCATGTTAACTCGTCTTATCTTGAAAGCTTCAGACAAAGCTCCATGGTCAGACAATGGTTCAGCTAAAAATCCCGCCCTTCCACCAGTAGAAAACTTAGGCAAAGGTCTTTACTTCTATGAAGTAGACTTGGCAGGAACTCAAGGCAAATCAGATAAAGATCTTCTTGACCTCTTGAAACAAAATGGTACACAAAGTTATAAAGCCACTATCAAGGTATACGGTGCTAAAGATGGTAAGGCCGATTTAAGCAACCTCGTAGCAACAAAAGATTTGGATGTCAACTTGAACGGCTTGACCACCCCAGCTGAAGTGCAAAAAGGTGTGGCCGACAATACTAAAGACACAGTGGATGTTCCAGCCTCTTACTTGGATAAAGCGAACTTCCCAGGTCCATTCACAGCTGGTGTCAACCAAGTCATTCCATACGAATTCTTCGCTGGTGACGGTATGTTAACCCGCCTTATCTTGAAAGCCTCAGACAAGGCTCCATGGTCAGACAATGGTTCAGCTAAAAATCCCGCTCTTCCACCAGTAGAAAAATTGGGCAAAGGCCTCTACTTCTACGAAGTGGACTTGGCAGGTACCCAAGGTAAATCTGATAAAGAGCTTCTAGACCTCTTGAAACAAAACGGCACTCAAAGCTATAAAGCAACTATCAAAGTGTACGGTGCGAAAGACGGCAAGGCGGATTTGAGCAACCTCGTAGCGACTAAGGATTTGGATGTTAATTTGAATGGTTTGACCACACCAAATCAGGTTAAAGAGTCTGTTGTTAACAATGTCAAAGACATGATTGATGTTCCAGCTAGCTACCTTGAAAAAGCAAATGTTCCAGGTCCATTCTTGGCCGGTGTCAACCAAGTTATTCCATACGAAGCTTTTGGTGGAGATGGTATGTTGACTCGCCTCTTGTTAAAAGCTTCAGACAAAGCCCCATGGTCAGATAACGGAACGGCTAAAAATCCTGCTCTATTGCCACTTGAAGGCTTGGCTAAAGGCCAATATTTCTACGAAGTGGATTTGAATGGCAATACGGTTGGCAAAGAAGGACAAGCCCTTCTAGATCAACTTCGAGCTAACGGAACCCATACATATCTAGCTACTGTTAAAGTCTATGGATCTAAAGATGGCAAACCTGATTTGACCAATCTGATTGCTACTCGTCAAGTAACGATTCGACTTCGTGGAAAAGAAATGGCGACAATACCATCTCAACAAGGTCAGATGAATACGAAGCCTTCTGAAACAGGCTCTACAGGTATGACTGAGGGTATGATGGGTACAAATCACCATATGTCAGATATGAAAGTAGATCAACCAGCTTCTAGCCCAATGGCTAATATGATGAAAAAAGATGATAAAGCGATGCTACCAAATACTGGGGAAGCTAAGACGGCTACAGCTGGCCTTGGTATCTTTGGTCTAGCCTTGGCAGGTCTTGTTGGACTTTTGGGTTTGACAACCAAACGGGAAGATTAAGATTCAAATCACTTAAACATTAGGGAAAATAGTGTTATACTAAAGCAAGTATAACACTGTTTTTATCGAAGGAGTGTCAGATGAAAAAGACAATTTTGCTGGTTGATGATGAGATAGATATTCTAGATATTCAAAACCGCTATCTTATACAGGCAGGTTATGACGTTTTGGTCGCCCATGATGGTAAGGAGGGATTAGAGCTTTTCAGAAAAAAATCTATCGACCTCATTATCACAGATATCATGATGCCCAATATGGACGGTTATGATTTTATCAGTGAAGTTCAGTATATCGCTCCGGATCAACCCTTCCTCTTTACAACTGCTAAGACAAGCGAACAGGATAAGATTTATGGATTAAGCTTGGGGGCAGATGATTTTATAGTCAAACCCTTTAGCCCACGCGAATTGGTTTTAAGAGTGAATAATATCTTGCGTCGCCTTAGCCGTGGAGGAGAGACAGAACAGATCGAGTTTGGTGACTTGGTAATCAACCATGTGACTCATGAAGTTCGCATTGGGGAGCAACCTTTGGAATTGACAGTAAAATCCTTTGAACTTCTATGGATATTAGCCAGCAATCCCGAGAGAGTCTTTTCAAAGACGGAACTTTACGAGAAGGTATGGCAAGAGGACTATGTGGATGATACCAATACACTCAATGTTCATATCCATGCTTTGAGGCAAGAGTTGACCAAGTATACAAATTCAAATGCTCCTGCTATCAAAACTGTCTGGGGTTTGGGTTATAAGATGGAAAGACCAAGAGGTAGAAAATGAAATTAAAAAACTATATTTTAGTGGGGTATCTAGTGTCGACTCTACTAACGATTTTGGTCGTTTTCTGGGCAGTCCAACGAATGTTGATTGAGAAAAGTGAAGTTTACTTTCTCGTTGGAATGACCTTGATTGCTAGTTTCATTGGCGCTGCAGTGAGCATCTTTCTTTTGTCGCCTGTGTTCTCTTCTCTGAAACATTTGAAAAAACAAGCTCAGGATATAGCAAGCAAGGATTTCAGCACAGAAATTGAAACCAAAGGCCCATTAGAATTTCAAGAGCTGGGCCAGGCTTTTAATGACATGTCCCACAATTTGCAGGCTACCTTTCAATCACTTGATGAGAGCGAGCAAGAAAAGAGAATGATGATTGCGCAGCTCTCTCACGATATTAAAACTCCCATTACCTCCATTCAGGTTACTGTGGAGGGAATTCTAGATGGAGTGATTAAGGAAGAGGAACGGCTCCACTACTTAACTACGATTGGTCGGCAAACCGAGCGTCTAAACAAGCTAGTGGAGGAATTGGATGTTCTGACTCTGAACACACAACCTCAAGATACTGCTGATGAAGAAGTCGAAGAGGTCTTTTTAGATCAGCTGTTGATTGAGTCAATGAGTGAATTTCAACTCCAGATTGAACAAGAGGAGCGAGATGTTTACATTCAAGTATCACCTGAGTCGGCGAAAATCAAGAGCCATTCTGACAAACTTTCTCGCATTTTGGTTAATTTGTTAAACAATGCCTTTAAATATTCAGAACCAGGAACCAGAATCGAGGTTCTTGCCCAATTAACAGAACAAGAGCTGACAATCAGTGTGAAAGACGAGGGTCAGGGGATCCTTCCTGAAGATTTGGAAAAGATCTTTAAACGACTTTATCGTGTGGAAACTTCGCGCAATATGAAGACGGGCGGGCATGGCTTAGGTCTTGCGATTGCACGCGAACTAGCCCATCAGCTTGGTGGCGAAATCACAGCAGAAAGTCAATATGGCTTAGGAAGCAAGTTTACATTCAGCCTTAATTTGAAATAAAGGCGTAAAATCCCTTTACAAATCTAGCTTTTCATGGTACAATAGCCTTTGTGTGAAATAGCAGCAGGAAAGCATGAAGCTCGTCAACAGGTGTCTTATGACAAGTAACCTTGGCTGTTTAGGCGAAGGGCATCTGCACGAATCAGGGCTTTCTAAGTGACTATTTCCACCGAAATATTATTTATATCAGGAGGACATACACATGTCACGTTATACAGGACCATCTTGGAAACAAGCTCGCCGCCTTGGCCTTTCACTCACAGGTACAGGTAAAGAATTGGCACGTCGTAACTACGTACCAGGACAACACGGACCAAACAACCGTTCTAAATTATCAGAATACGGTTTGCAATTGGCTGAAAAACAAAAACTTCGTTTCACTTACGGTGTAGGTGAAAAACAATTCCGTAACTTGTTCGTACAAGCTACAAAAATCAAAGGCGGAATCCTAGGTTTCAACTTCATGCTTCTTTTGGAACGTCGTTTGGATAATGTTGTTTACCGTCTTGGCCTTGCGACTACTCGTCGTCAAGCTCGTCAATTCGTAAACCACGGTCACATCCTTGTTGATGGAAAACGCGTTGATATCCCATCATACCGCGTAACTCCAGGTCAAGTGATTTCAGTTCGTGAAAAATCATTGAAAGTTCCAGCAATCCTTGAAGCAGTAGAAGCTACTCTTGGACGTCCAGCATTCGTATCATTCGACGCTGAAAAATTGGAAGGTTCATTGACTCGCTTGCCAGAACGCGACGAAATCAACCCAGAAATCAACGAAGCACTTGTCGTTGAATTCTACAACAAAATGCTTTAATTTTAAGAAATATCTTACAGAAAGCCTACAACAGTGGGCTTTTTGCTTTGTCTTAAAACGTTGATTTCTGGGTTTGCTTAGATATTTGCTAGATTGATTTCATAGCCGTTTCAAAGAATGAGACGGCTTTTTTGGCGTTCTCTTTTGAGAGGTAAAAAGAAGCGTGACCCTCCCACAGCTATAGAGCTTTTAGGCGGGAAAACCACACTTCTTTCTTGAATTAATTTTACATCATTTTGACTTAAAAAACAAATAGAGGCGTCCCACCTCCTCCACAGCAAGCTGCTTCATGGACGTTAGACCACCTTTACCTTAACTTAATTATAACTCAAAAAAATTTCTAGTACAAGTATAATCCAAGGTTAGCAATTATAAAAATAGAGGTGTCCCACCTCCTACCGCATAATAATCTGTTTCAAGGGGAGATGGAAAACCTCTATTCATTAAATAGATTATAATCGAAAAAACTAATTGACGCAAGTATACTTAAAGCCCACTATTTGATGATAGTCGGGATGACAAAAGGAACTGACTTAGGCACCAACCTAGAATAGATCATTGGGAGCCAAACCAGTTCCTTTATTTAAGTATACAATATGTTTACAAGAAAACAAAGTAGTAAGTTATTCTAATGGAGTATCTGTAGTACTTTAGCAAACAAGGTGTGCTATAATGCTTTTAACAGGAACTAAAGGCCATTAGTAAATAACTAATATTGGGTCATATTGTTCCGATATTAGAGAGAAGGAACTTAATGAAATTATGGGAATATGTTGATAAAAATGTTCGCCTTATTTTAGAAGATGGGACCTCCATCAAGGGTAGGGTGGTTGATTGGTTTGACGGTTATGATTTAGATGGTCCTGACGAAATAGTTATAGGTGATCGCTCATATCCTGAAGATATTATCAAGAAAATCAAAATTATTAGTGCTTAGTTCAACCTAGGCGATTTTATCGACTAACTATAAAAAGTATAAGAACTATCGAAAAAATAGCAGAGAGGAAAATAAATGAGTAAACAGCTTTGGAAGTATCTTCGATCAAGGGTTCAGATAGTCACTAATTGCGATAAGATAATCAAGGGACGTGTCATAGACTTTGTTGACGAAATGGACAATGATGAGCAAGATGAAATCACTATTCTCATTGCTAATCCTAGTCCAGATGAAGCTACTGAAATTTCTCTCTTTGAGAGTGAGATTGTCTCGATTAAAACAATCTCATAGGACTTAGAACAATCTAGGTGCTTTTACCTGCCTTATTTGAAAGAAAACACTATGGAAAAGGATTTAGTTTATATGGCAATATTAGATGATTTACAAGAGTTATATGACAATGGTTGGGATGCCTCTTTTGATTATAATGGTCAAGTATGTGGGATTTTTCCTAATTCTGTTCATGATATTGTAGTGGTGATTGGAGATAAGGAATACCAGGTATCATCATTCATTGATCTGATTTCTCTAAAAATTGACGATAACACTTTAGTAGAAATTATGGATGGAATTGAAGTGCAGTATTATTAAAATAAAAATCATCTTTGATGAATGAACTGCACCCCAAAAATTAGATTTTATTTGTCAAACTTTTAAAACGCCGTTTAATACGCTACAATGCTCTTAAATAAAGGAAGAACTATTATATAATACGGTCTATGCTCTCCTTATAAAGAAGACAAAATTCTTGAAACAGAGTTAAAATTTCAGCATGGAATCATTAAAGCTGGACAGGATTACATAAAATTTTTATATGACACACATAAAAGTAGAAATGAAACTTGGAACAAACTAAGGGAAGAGAGTGAAATGTGATATAATTATGTGGTGTAGAAAATAATTAAAAATCAAAATGGAAAGAACTAATGACAACGAAACAGAGTAAAGAAGTAAAGATTCAACGTGAAGTTGAAAAATGGCTAACATCTTATGGCATGGAGTTCGTGACACAAAATGAAAGTGTCAATCCTGAGATTGACAAAGCCTTGTTAAAAGCTCCCTCAAAAACAGGTGGTGAGGGAGCGAATCTGGTTGATGTTAAACTATTATTGACAGATAGCAAATTAGACTATTACCCTATTATGATTGAATTGAAATGGGGAAGTAATAAACTGGAAAAGCTAGATAAAGAAGGCCATGTCGCAAATACGAGAACAAGCGGTAAAGAAAAAGGGGAACCAAATTATACTAATATCAATGGCTATGCGGTGAATGGAGCAGTTCACTATGCCAACGCTATTCTTCAATATTCTAGTTATACAGATGTCATTGCCATTGGGATTACGGGTGATGAAGACGAGGCAGGCAACCTTGAAACTCGTTTTGGGGTTTACTATGTTTCTAAGTCTAACTATGGTATTGGTCAAAAAGTTAGCGAGTTTTCAGATTTATCTTTCTTAAAACCTGAAAATTTTGATGAGTTTACAGAAAAGGTCAAAGAGCTACAACTGTCAGAAGATGAATTACGTTTGATTCATCAAAAGCGTGAAGATAGAATTGAAGACGCTTTAACAAAGATAAACGAAAGCCTTTTTAATAAGCAAAAGAATATAAGTTCCTTAGCACGTATCCACTTAGTGGCCGCCAGTATCATGGCAAATTTAGGGGTTGCAGGCGAAGTTAAACCCTTAGAACCAGCAGACTTGAAATCTTCTAGAGAAGAAGATGACACAGACGGAGATATTTTAATTCGTAAAATCAAGGCATTTCTGAAAGAAAAGAATCTACCACGAGACAAACAAAAACAAATCTTGCGTCATTTAGAGCCTACAATTCTTGAACCTAGCTTTTCAGATCCAAGAAACGGGGTATCACTTCTTAAAGAAATCTTTACAGAAGTGATTGATGACTTAGGTTATTTTTACAAAATCGGAGTGGATACAGACTTTACAGGAAAGCTCTTTAATGTCATGTTTAGATGGTTGAGTTTTGCAGGTGATGACCAGAATGATGTAGTTTTAACTCCTCGATACGTGGCGCTTCTTATGGCGAAATTAGCACGAGTAAATAAAGATTCCTATGTCTGGAACTTTGCGACTGGTTCGGGCGGTCTGTTGGTAGCCGCCATGAATCTGATGTTAGATGACGCTAAAAAGGAAATTACAAGCCCTGATGAACTCAGAGAAAAGGAAGAGAAAATCAAGGCTGAACAAATTCTTGGGATTGAAATTCTTCCAGAAATCTACATGTTGGCGGTTTTGAATATGATTCTTATGGGAGATGGTTCAAGTAATATCTTGCAAGATGATAGTTTGAAGAAATTTGATGGGAAATATGGTTATGGTAAAGACAATGAGCATTTCCCAGCAGATGTTTTCCTCTTGAATCCTCCTTACTCTGAAACAGGAAATGGGATGAACTTTGTCAAGCGTGCTTTGTCTATGATGAAAGGTGGTTATGCTTCTATTATTATCCAAGACTCAGCAGGTTCAGGAAAAGCCAAAGAAATCAATCAGAAGATTTTAGAGCACAACACGCTATTAGCGTCTATCAAAATGCCAATGGATATCTTTATTGGTAAGTCTAGCGTTCAAACCTCTATTTATGTTTTTAAGGTTGGGGAAAAACACGAAGCTAAGCAGCGAGTAAGATTTATTGACCTACGCAATGATGGTTATAAACGTTCGAACCGTAAGAAATCAAAAGCTAGCACAAACCTACAAGATGTCGATAATGCGGTAGGACGTTATGAAGAGGTGGTCAATCTCGTTAAATTTGGCAAAGATGAGTTGAACATTTTTACAGAAAAAGAGTATATTGAAGATGCTATTGCTCTCTCTGGTGAAAAGCATGGTGAAGACTGGAATTTTGACCAGCATATAAAAATTAGTTCAATTCCAAGTATCAGAGATTTTAAAAAGACAGTAGCTAATTATCTATCATGGGAAGTTAGTCAATTATTGAAAAATAAAAAGGAAGACTCATCAAAAAAAGTTTAAGCCCTCGTCTTCAACAAGTAGAACAACAGTTCTATGAACAAGGAGGCGAGTGGCAAGCTTTTAGATTAAATAGGCTTTTTCGAGATATAAAGAGAGGAGATATCCAGAATCAAGGATTGCTTGTTGAAGATTCTAAAGGAATCTCATTTATTGCACAAAATGATTCTGGCAATGGTTTTGTAACAAGAGTACTTAATGATAAGCAATACAGAGAGTTTAATGGAAATTCAATTATTGTAGGAAGACAAACAGGTATTGTATATTTTCAACCAGAAAAATTTGTTACTACAGATGGTGTACTGGTATTAGAGCCTTCTGATGTTGATTTGAATCAACTTTCAGGACTGTTTTTTACCGCTATACTTCAGAATCATTTGAATCATTTTGGATACACGAATACTGTTTCAGCACAAAAATTAAATGAAATTGAAGTGATCTTGCCTACTATAAAATCAAAAATAGCATTTAATTTTATGGAAAAATATATAAAAGCGCTCGAGGCGTATCTATTAGTAAGTGGTTTTAAAGATTACCAACTAACCCAAGATGAAGAAGACGCCTTAGAGGTATTTGAAAATCAACAATGGCAAGAGTTTCGCATGGGTGATTTATTTGACAGAGTTAAAACTAAGAAATTACCTTATAAAGCAAAAGAATTGCCAAAAGAGCCACAAGGGGACTTCAGCTTGCCAGCCCTGACCTCTAGTTTTATGAATCAAGGGTTGAACTACTATGTTCCGAAAGAAGGGGCAACAGTTTTACAAAACGTTATCTCTATCCCATCTAACAGTGATGTTTATAGAGCTTACTTTCAATCACAAGAATTTACCGTCTTATCTGACGCTTATGCCATTGATTGGATTGGTTCGGATAAGCAACTAAGACCGAATGACTATCTCTTTATGGTTCCAAGTATCAATAAGGTTACAGATCTACCAATTTACTCTTATAAAAACAAATTAGGTGGTTGGAACGTAGTTAAGGATAAACTGATAAAATTACCGGTTAATGAACAAGGTGAAATTAATTTTGATTATATGGCAACCTTGGTGCAGGCGATTAAAAAATTAGCTATTAAAGATGTCGTCTTGTACGCTGATAAACAAATTGAAGCAACAAAAGAAGTTGTAACAAAATAAATTTTCATGTGAAATAAAAAGAGGTACAAATGGTCAAATCTAAGCAAGTAAGATTCTACTTTCATCAAGTTGTAAACAACGGACAAACAATTGATTTATCTGAAATTTTTGATGAAGTTTCTAGATTTTATAGAGAAAACCCAAATGAGAGGTATACTTTTGAGATTGCTGGAGTTAAGTACAAATTAGAGAGATTAAATCGGCCTAACGATTCAGAACCTTATTATCATCTAGTTATAGAAGAGCTAAGAGATTTCAATTTTCCAAGCAAAACAAAACTATTTGGAGAATCTCAAGAATTGGGATTAGCTGATGATGAGTTTCTAGGGGAAAAGATGTCAGCATTATATGATTATGAAAATGCGGTGTTTATGCTTCAAGTAAATAGAAATTCAATCAGCCCCAATAAGTTTGAATCTTTTTTGAGTTCTTTGCTGGAAAAATTGGAGTATTCTGGTTGTGATATAAGACTACCGATTATAATACAAGCAGATGCAGAAAATATTGCAAGGAGTTTCACAGGATATAAACATGTAGCCATCAAAATGGGAGAAAAAACTGAACCTAGCGATAATTTCGATTTAATATCAATTATAAAAAATGCTATATCTTCAAGTAAAGATTCAAACTTGTTTGATGTTGAAATTTCATTGACTGCCAAAAAAGATACAGGTGGTACAGGAGAGTATTTACCAGACAGTATTGTTAATGAAATTATGTCTATTAATAGAGATGGAGTCAAAAAATTAAATGTTAAAGGACGGAATCTTGAGGATAAAACTGAAACAGTTGATTTAATTTCAAATAAATTAATGGAAGTAATTCATTTTCAGTATGATGAAAATAGAACGTTAAATCCAGCTTCAGTATTTTCTGAAATGTCAGTTAGATATACAGAAGTAAAGAATAAGGTTTTAAGAAATAAATGAAAACTATAAGACAGAATAGATTTTGGATTTTCTATGTGGTATTTGCAATATTAATTGTTCTAGCAAGTATTCCGATTTCCAATTACTTTGAAAATTTGAAGAATAAAAATGATTTTGTTGGAGATGTACTTAATTTTTCATCAATAATGACAGGTTTTTTAGGAGCAATGTTAGGTATACTTGCTTCAATTTCAAAATCTACAGCAATTATAAAAACAATATTTGAGACAAAAAGAGCAAAGATACAATTAATACTTTCAATTATAGTTCCATTTGCTGTTGGAATTGTAAATATCATTGTCTGTGCTTTTTATAGATTATTCTTATCAAATTGTCTAGATGTAAAGATTTTGAGTATTTTATTTTGGTTATCAACGTTATTTTTCCTAGTTTCGAGTGTTTTAATGGTTGTTCTAATTTTTATTTTTTACTTTTTTGAAAATGATGAAATTGACAATACGATGATGAAACCACA
Organism: Streptococcus oralis; assembly: GCF_023109005.1. GTDB lineage: Bacteria > Bacillota > Bacilli > Lactobacillales > Streptococcaceae > Streptococcus > Streptococcus oralis_BU. The sequence continues at coordinate 81,930 of NZ_JALDTU010000007.1, forward strand.
GAAATAAAAATGCAGGCTGGTTTTAGCCTGCGTTTGGGATTCCACAAATTTTAGAAAAGACGATGCTATTTCTAGTATTTTTAGGAATAAGAGTACAATAAAAAGGAGCTTCATCTCATGATGAAGCTTCTTCTATTGCTTTTAATTATCCGAATCAGTATTCTTATTTCAAAAAAGGTAGTGAAAAAGGTAGTGATTCGAATGATTTATATTGCAATGTACTGAAATTAACAAAAAGAAAAAACGCTTGAAATCAGCGTTTTTCTTATGTATTGATTCGTATTGAATGCTTATTTAACCTCTGTAAACACGACGTGTTTGCGAAGTTTTGGTGAGTATTTCTTCAATTGAAGACGGTCTGGAGTGTTACGTTTGTTTTTAGAAGTAAGGTACAAGCGTTCACCAGATTCTTTGTGTTCAAGTGTAATATTTACGCGCATGGTATCTCCCTTCTATTATTCAGCTGATGCAGCTTTAGCGATTTTACGTCCTTTGTAGTATCCTTTAAGTGATACGCGGTGAGAACGTGAGTAATCTCCAGTAGTTTCGTCAAAGTTTACAGATGGAGCTGTTACTTTGTAGTGTGTACGACGTTTGTTTTTCTTCGCTTTTGAAGTGCGACGTGCAGGTACTGCCATTTTGATTTCTCCTTTAGGTATTTAAATTCGATTCAATCTAGTGATTTTCATCAACCATATTAGAATAACACATTTTTTTTGTAAAGTAAAGTTACTTGACAAAAAAAGATGAAAAAATTAGAAGTCATTCAATCAAATTAATCGAAATTTTCTGAAAATTCAAGAATTTTCTTCTGTTCATTGCCTTTAAAATGTGCTATAATAGTAAAAACTGAAACGGGAGGGATAAGATGACTGAATTAGATAAACGTCACCGCAGTAGCATTTATGACAGCATGGTTAAATCACCAAACCGCGCTATGCTTCGTGCGACTGGTATGACAGATAAGGACTTTGAAACACCGATTGTGGGAGTGATTTCGACTTGGGCGGAAAATACACCATGTAACATTCACTTGCATGATTTTGGGAAATTGGCTAAAGAAGGTGTCAAATCTGCAGGCGCTTGGCCGGTACAGTTTGGAACCATTACCGTAGCGGACGGGATTGCCATGGGAACGCCTGGTATGCGCTTCTCTCTAACATCTCGTGACATCATCGCGGACTCCATCGAGGCGGCTATGGGGGGGCACAACGTAGATGCCTTTGTCGCCATCGGTGGTTGTGACAAGAACATGCCGGGTTCCATGATTGCCATTGCTAATATGGATATTCCAGCTATTTTCGCCTATGGTGGTACCATTGCACCCGGAAAGTTAGATGGTAAAGACATCGACTTGGTTTCTGTTTTTGAGGGTATCGGAAAATGGAACCACGGTGATATGACAGCTGAGGACGTGAAGCGTCTTGAATGTAATGCCTGCCCTGGCCCTGGTGGCTGTGGTGGTATGTATACAGCTAATACCATGGCTACTGCTATCGAAGTTCTCGGTATGAGTTTGCCAGGGTCTTCCTCTCACCCAGCTGAATCAGCTGACAAGAAAGAAGATATCGAAGCAGCAGGACGAGCTGTTGTCAAGATGCTGGAGCTTGGTCTCAAACCATCAGATATCTTGACTCGTGAAGCCTTTGAAGATGCCATTACAGTAACCATGGCTCTCGGTGGATCAACCAATGCCACTCTTCACTTGCTTGCTATTGCCCATGCGGCTAATGTTGACTTGTCACTTGAGGACTTCAATACAATCCAAGAGCGTGTGCCTCACTTGGCCGACTTGAAACCATCTGGTCAGTATGTCTTCCAAGACCTCTACGAAGTCGGTGGTGTGCCTGCGGTTATGAAATACCTCTTGGCAAATGGTTTCCTTCATGGCGACCGTATCACATGTACTGGTAAGACAGTCGCTGAAAACTTGGCTGACTTTGCAGACCTTACACCAGGGCAAAAAGTCATTATGCCACTTGAAAATCCAAAACGTGCAGACGGTCCGCTTATCATCTTGAACGGGAACCTTGCCCCTGATGGTGCGGTTGCTAAAGTATCAGGTGTTAAAGTGCGTCGTCACGTTGGACCTGCTAAGGTCTTTGACTCAGAAGAAGATGCGATTCAGGCCGTTCTGACAGATGAAATCGTTGATGGCGATGTTGTCGTTGTTCGTTTTGTTGGACCTAAGGGTGGTCCTGGTATGCCTGAGATGCTGTCACTTTCATCCATGATTGTTGGTAAAGGTCAAGGAGACAAGGTTGCCCTCTTGACGGATGGTCGTTTCTCTGGTGGTACTTATGGTCTGGTTGTCGGACATATTGCTCCTGAAGCTCAGGATGGTGGACCGATTGCTTACCTTCATACAGGTGATATCGTTACGGTTGACCAAGATACCAAAGAAATTTCTATGGCCGTATCCGAAGAAGAACTTGAAAAACGCAAGGCAGAAACAACCTTGCCACCACTTTACAGCCGTGGTGTCCTCGGTAAATATGCCCACATCGTATCATCCGCTTCTCGCGGAGCTGTGACAGACTTCTGGAATATGGACAAGTCAGGTAAAAAATAAACTCATACTCTTCGAAAATCAAATTCAAACCACGTCAACGTCGCCTTGCCGTAGGTATGGTTACTGACTTCGTCAGTTCTATCCACAACCTCAAAACGCTGTTTTGAGCAACCTGCGCCTAGTTTCCTAGTTTGCTCTTTGATTTTCATTGAGTATCAAAAAGCAAGCCATTTTCGGCTTGCTTCTTTTCATCTTCAAAAGTGATTTGCCTAATTAACGAGGTGGCAGTCCAAGGGCAATACGACCGTAGCGGCTGATTCGTGTGATCTTCCAGGCAGGTGACCAGGTAACTTCAACCTTGACGTCCTCGATACCCTCGATTTGTTTTAGACCTGCGACGATTTCGATAGGCAAACTTTCGGCACAATCACAGGCAGTATCGGTGAAGGTCATGACAATCTTACAGAGACCCGTTTCATCCAGATTGATTTCATAAATCAACCCTAGATTGTACACATCCAATTCCACATCTGTATCAAAAACCTTCTCTAGTTTTTCGATAATTTGGTCTTGTAAGGCCAAAGCGCGGTCATTGATTTTGATATCGTCTCTCATAACAGTCCCTCCACGTGATAAATATCCTCTATTTTCTCATAATTCTGACAATTTGGCAAGTTTTTGATGAATTTTCTGAAAAGACTCTCTTGCGATTTTCTACTCTCGCTGTTTTAATCCCTTTATTTATGGTAAAATAAGACTATTAAGTTTAAAGAGGATTCCCTATGAAATTACAAAAACCTAAAGGAACACAGGATATTCTACCTGCTGAGTCTGCCAAGTGGCAGTACGTTGAGGGCTTTGCCCGTGAAATTTTCAAGCGCTATAACTACGCAGAAGTGCGCACGCCTATTTTTGAGCATTACGAGGTCATCAGTCGCTCTGTCGGAGATACAACGGATATCGTAACCAAGGAAATGTACGATTTTTATGACAAGGGTGACCGCCATATTACCCTCCGTCCAGAAGGAACTGCGCCCGTTGTTCGCTCTTATGTGGAAAATAAACTCTTCGCACCAGAAGTGCAAAAGCCAAGTAAGTTCTATTACATGGGCCCTATGTTCCGTTATGAGCGTCCACAGGCAGGGCGTTTACGCCAATTTCACCAGATTGGTGTCGAGTGCTTTGGCTCTAGCAATCCAGCTACCGATGTGGAAACCATCGCTATGGCAGCTCATTTCTTGAAAGAAATCGGCATCCAAGGTGTCAAACTACACCTCAACACTCTCGGAAATCCTGAGAGCCGTGCGGCTTACCGTCAAGCCTTGATTGCCTATTTGACACCGCTCAAGGAGACCTTGTCTAAGGATAGCCAGCGTCGTTTGGAGGAAAATCCCCTCCGTGTCTTGGACTCTAAGGAAAAAGAAGACAAGGTGGCAGTAGAGAATGCACCTTCTATCTTGGACTTCCTTGATGAAGAAAGCCAATCCCACTTTGATGCTGTGCGTCAGATGTTGGAAAATCTGGGTGTAGACTATATCATCGATACCAATATGGTACGTGGTTTGGACTACTACAACCACACGATTTTCGAGTTTATCACTGAGATCGAGGGCAATGACTTGACGGTCTGTGCGGGTGGTCGCTACGATGGTTTGGTTGCCTACTTTGGTGGTCCTGAAACTGCTGGATTTGGATTTGGGCTTGGTGTAGAGCGCCTGCTTCTTATCCTTGAAAAGCAAGGTGTGATCCTCCCTATCGAAAATGCCCTAGATGTTTATATCGCAGTCTTGGGTGAAGGAGCAAATGTCAAGGCTTTGGAATTGGTACAAGCCCTTCGCCAACAAGGATTCAAAGCAGAGCGTGATTACCTCAACCGGAAGCTTAAAGCTCAGTTCAAGTCAGCCGATGTCTTTGCGGCTAAGACCCTTATCACCCTAGGAGAGAGTGAAGTCGAAAGCGGACAAGTCAAGGTCAAGAACAACCAAACCCGAGAAGAAGTGGAAGTTACGCTTGATGCTGTCAGCCAAAATTTCTCTCAAGTCTTTGAAAAACTTGGATTTTAATGACAGATAAACTGGTCAGGAAACGATTTCTGACCTTTTTCTTTTGTAAAATGACAAAAATCGTAATCTTTTTGACAAATATTGTTGTCAAAAAGAAAAAGATATGTTACAATGTAAGCAAGTTAAGAGTAAAGGAGAAAGGAATGCTTAAAAATCGTTTAAAAGAGCTTCGGGCTCGTGATGGTCTCAATCAAACCGAACTAGCCAAGCTGGCAGGGGTTTCCAGACAGACCATTAGCCTACTAGAACGGGATGAGTACACCCCGTCCATTATCATTGCCCTGAAAATATCTCAAATTTTCAACGAAACAGTCGAATCGGTATTTCGCTTAGAGGAGGACGAGTGATGAACAGGTATAAAGTAATCTATTATGTAGTAGTCACAGCTCTATTAGTCAGCGTGTGTCTACTGATTGGGATAGACTTAGGCTGGTTTAATCCGTATCAAAGTGACCAATTTATTTGGGCCTACTTTGCTCTCATCCCAGCAATCGAATGGATTGAAAAGAAATCAAAAAATTTAGCAAGTGAAAAAGGAGAATGAATATGAAAGAGTTTTTAGCAGGTTTTCAAGTAGATACTGAGAAAAAAGAACTTGCAGGTGTCTGTGCAGGTTTAGGAAATTATTTTAATATCAAGACTAACGTCATCCGTTTAGTAGCAATTTTGTTGTTTCTTTCGTCAACAGAGTTTGGGATTTTAACAGTCATCCTATATGCTTATCTAGCAGGATGGCTTGGGAGAGATCCTTTAGGAGAAGGAGCGAAAAAAGCGAAATGTAGAGCAATTCTTTTATTTGCGGCTTGTCTGATTTTGATATCACTTGGTTCAGAGGGATTGACATCTATTTTTGAATCAGGTAAAGCGTTTGGTCACTGGTTAGCTGAATTAGTTTAGAGAGAGGATGAATATGAAAAAGAAACATTTATTAATTCTGTTGGGGAGTATACTGTTAGGTGCTTTATTGGGAATGATAGGTACTGGTTTTGCTGGTCTTCGTTCAGAAATTTCTAAAGATCAAGTACTGTTTGTTTTGGATACCTTCTTTTTCTGGCTTGGGATTATTTCAACAATTTTAGCTCTTTATTTTACCAGAATGAGTCGTAAAGCCTACAGTAACTACCAAAGAGAAGAAGACGATGAACAAAGTGAACAAGACTATATTAGGATGTATCGTTTCTTAGATTATGGTACAGTGGCTAACAGTACTTTGCTAATTAGTATGTTATTCAGCTTAGTTGCTATGTTTCCTGAGTTTAGATTATCTTTATCTCCTTTTCTCTTAACCATACTTGTAATTTTTGTGGGTAGCTACTGCTTCAAAACGACTAGCTTGATCCGTAATTATAAATTTTCTATCATGGCAACCCCTAAGGAAATGTTAGAATTCCTAGATACCTATGATGAGGGAGAAAAACAAGCAGAAATGGAAGAAGCTTACTTAATCTTGTTTAAGATTAATCAGACGATCTTGCCAGCTATCTACATTCTCTTGATGGTTTTATCACTAGTGTTAGGTGAAGTACAGTTGATTGCTTTAATTATAGCGGTTGCTATTCACATTTATATTAACCTTGCACAATTAAGAAAAACAAAACGTTACTTTAAGTAAAAGGAGTTCCTATGATTCGTGTTGAAAATGTAAGCAAAAGTTTTGGAGGCAAGAAAGCTCTGCATCAGATTTCTTTTGAGATTCAAGAAGGTGAAATTTTTGGCTTCCTAGGACCTTCAGGTTCAGGTAAAACAACTATGATCAATGTTTTGACGGGTCAGTTAGCTGCAGATCAGGGTGAGACCGTTCTCCTAGGGAAGTCCTCTCGAAATTTGACTTCAAATGATTTGGAACAAATCGGGATTGTTAGTGATACCAGTGGTTTTTATGAAAAGATGAGCCTCTATAAAAATCTGCTCATTTATGCAAAATTATATGGTCTTAAAGCTTCTAGAGTAGATACAGTACTTGATCAAGTTGGGTTATCAGATGCCAAAAACCTTATCGCAGAAAAACTATCCACAGGTATGAAACAACGGATGTTCTTGGCTCGTGCTCTTCTAAATGCTCCCAAAATCCTCTTTCTGGATGAGCCAACAAGTGGTCTTGATCCTACCACCTCAAAATCGATTCATGCTCTCTTACAAGAATTGAAGCAGGCTGGGACAACGATTTTCTTAACAACCCACGATATGAATGAAGCAACCTTGCTTTGTGATCGACTCTCTCTTTTAAATAAGGGAAACTTGATTGAGTATGGCAGTCCACAAGAGATTATCCAGAAATACCATGAGGATAAAAAGGTTCGTTTACGCTATCAAGATGGGCGCGAGCAAGTGATTCCTTTTGAAGAATTGCCTCATTTGAATACGACAAATCTAATAGCTGTTCATTCTTGTGAACCGACTTTAGAAGAAATCTTTATTAGATTGACAGGAGAAAAGTTAGATGTTTAGAAAATTAAATGCCCTTCTTTGGTTAAGGTTACAAGTTCTTATTAGTAATTCAACGTTACTAGCGACATTATTGATGCCCTTTGGTATTGCTATCCTATATAATGAGTTCTTAAACAAGAGTGGAGAATTGAGCATGTTTCTTCTTTCTATGAGTTTGACGATGGTCTTGAGTATGGGAAGTGGTTATATGGTATCGATTATGATGGCTGAGGATAAGGAAAAACGCAATCTTAAATCACTCATACTAAGTGGTGTGACAGCAACAGAGTATACTCTGAGCATGATGGCTCTTCCTCTTCTCGTGATGCTTCTTTCTATGGTTGTTCTCCCTCTCTATCTTAAAGTTGATTTGACAAACTACTTTCTTACCTATGGACTCTATCTGCTTCTAGCGACCATCAGTATAATCTTTCTTAATCTTCTTATAGGTGCAGTATCAGATACCCAGTCTAAGGCGCAAGTGTATAGTATTTTTCCTATGTTGACCGTCTCTTTCTTGCCCGTTCTTGCCGTTCAAAATGAAACTGCGCAAAAATTGTTGGACTATTCTTTCATTGGTCCATTGGTAAGTCTGTTAAAAGCAGGTGGTGGAGAGTTATCTTTGAGAAGTCTTGGTCTTTTGCTAGCATGGGTCCTTTTGCTAGGATTAGCTAGTCTCTTCGTATTGAAAAATAGTTATAAAGGAAAGTAGGAGGCCTATATGAACTTACTTAAAAATCTTGGCTGGTTTCTTCTAGCTGTTCTATCCTTTTTCTTTGGCTATGGTATGGTTCAGAGCATGGCTCTGTCAGCTCTTGGACTAGGGGCTTCAATCTTTGGAGTCTTACCACTTTATATCGCCCTGTCAGGGGCCTATGTTTATGGAGTTTACAGATGGTATCGGACAGAAAAGATTAGCATCCAGGCGACTGCTTTTAATCGTTATATTTGGTTGCCTACCCTGGTTTTGCTAGTGGCGATTACAGCACAGTTCTTTTTGCCAGATGATCCGTCGGTCAATCAACAAATTGTATCTCAACTGACAGTTGCTCAGCCCGTCTTTGGATTCTTTATGGTGGTAGTCTTTGCTCCTCTGACGGAAGAACTCATCTTTAGAGGGATGCTAGCGCGCTATCTCTTTCCTAAGCAGGACAATAGCAAACAGACAGCTTTATTTCTCCTCGTATCGAGTGTGCTTTTTGCCTTGATTCATTTTCCAGGGACTTTGCAACAGTTTTTAGTTTATGCTAGTCTGGGATTGAGTTTGGGTTTGGCTTATGTGAGCCGAAAAGGTCTTCTTTACAGCATTTCTCTCCACGCTTTGAATAATTTAATCGGCTTTTTGATGATACTCATGCTATAATAGAGTCAGGAGGTCACATGAAACGAGTAATTTTATTAGCAGTGATACAGGCGGTTGTTCTCTTCTTTATCATCGGGGCACTTGCCTATGCCTTTAAAGGCGACTTCTTTTACAACTATCTAGCAGTTGTCTTTGCGCCTATTGCAGGTGTCTTGCGTTTTGCTTCGGCTTATGCGACGGAGATTGTTCTACCTAAAAAGGCAGCTGAGATTGCTGAAAAGCGTAAAAAAGGTTAAGAATCATAATCAGAGAATCCGATGACGTTTTCATCGGATTTTTTGTCTGTTCGTTTTGATTTTTACAGACAATCAAACTTTTCTGCTGATTTTCATGAAGAGCCTGCGCTTTTATGGTAAAATAGTAACAGAATAAAAGAGGAGAGAAACAATGAAACGTAGTATGTATGCTGGTCGTGTTCGTGAGGAACACATCGGACAAGAAATGACCTTGAAAGGCTGGGTTAGCCGTCGTCGTGACTTGGGTGGTTTGATCTTTATCGACCTTCGTGACCGTGAAGGAATCATGCAGTTGGTTATCAACCCTGAAAAAGTATCTGCAGAGGTTATGGCAACAGCTGAAAGCCTTCGTAGCGAATTTGTTATCGAGGTGACTGGTCAAGTCGCTGCGCGTGAGCAAGCCAATGATAAATTGCCGACTGGTGCGGTTGAGTTAAACGTGACAGCTTTGACGGTGCTTAATACAGCCAAAACAACACCTTTTGAGATTAAAGATGGTATTGAGGCCAATGACGATACGCGTTTGCGTTACCGTTACCTTGACCTTCGTCGTCCAGAGATGTTAGAAAATCTCAAACTTCGTGCTAAAGTGACCCACTCTATCCGTAACTACTTGGATGAGTTGGAATTTATCGATGTGGAGACGCCATTCCTTTCGAAGTCAACGCCAGAAGGGGCGCGTGACTATTTGGTGCCATCTCGTGTCAATAAAGGGCATTTCTACGCTCTTCCTCAAAGTCCACAGATTACCAAGCAACTTTTGATGAATGCTGGTTTTGATCGTTACTACCAAATCGTCAAATGCTTCCGTGACGAGGACTTGCGTGGTGACCGCCAGCCTGAGTTTACCCAGGTCGACTTGGAAACATCCTTCCTAACGGAGCAAGAAATCCAAGATATTACAGAAGGATTGATTGCGCGCGTGATGAAAGAAACCAAAGGCATTGACGTGACGCTTCCATTCCCTCGTATGAAGTATGATGACGCGATGGCTCTTTACGGTTCTGACAAACCCGATACTCGTTTTGACATGTTGCTTCAGGACTTGACAGAAGTTGTCAAGGGTGTTGATTTCAAAGTCTTCTCAGAAGCACCTGCTGTTAAAGCCATTGTAGTCAAAGGCGCAGCAGACAACTATTCACGTAAAGATATCGATAAGATGACCGAAGTAGCCAAGCAGTATGGTGCCAAAGGTCTTGCTTGGGTCAAGGTGGTTGATGGAGAATTAAATGGACCAGTTGCCAAATTCTTGACGGGTATCCAAGGAGAATTGACTAGCGTACTTGATCTTGAAGATAAGGACTTGGTTCTCTTTGTAGCAGATACGCTTGAAGTGGCCAATGCAACCCTTGGTGCCCTTCGTGGACGTATTGCCAAAGAACTTGGCTTGATTGATAACGATAAATTCAACTTCCTTTGGGTGATTGACTGGCCAATGTTTGAATGGTCTGAAGAAGAAGGTCGTTACATGAGCGCCCACCATCCATTCACGCTTCCACAGGAAGAGACTGCTCACGAATTAGAAGGTGATTTGGCTAAAGTTCGTGCCATTGCTTACGATATCGTCTTGAACGGTTATGAACTTGGTGGTGGAAGCCTTCGTATCAACCAAAAAGACCTTCAAGAACGCATGTTCAAGGCTCTTGGTTTCTCAGCTGAAGAAGCAAATGACCAGTTTGGCTTCCTTCTTGAAGCCATGGACTATGGTTTCCCACCACACGGTGGTTTGGCTATCGGGCTTGACCGTTTTGTCATGCTCTTAGCAGGAGAAGAAAATATCCGTGAAGTCATTGCCTTTCCTAAGAACAACAAGGCAACTGACCCAATGACACAAGCTCCTTCAACAGTCGCTCTCAAACAACTAGAGGAACTCAGCTTACAAGTAGAAGAAGATGAAACAAGCAAAACAAATTAAGCGGTGGCGCTATTATCTGCGCCGCTTTGCTTATCAGATAAAAATCTTACGAGTTTTACAAAGTATCTCTCGGGAAAAATATGATGAGAAAGTCTCGGCTTCTCTGGTATATGGCTTTTTGTCAGCAGTAGCGGTCAATTTCTTTTTTCAACCAGGGCACGTTTACTCCAGTGGTGCAACAGGTTTGGCACAGATTATCTCTGCCTTGAGCAATCACTGGTTCGGTTTTTACATTCCGATATCGCTAACCTTTTATGCTATCAATTTTCCATTGATGATTTTGGCTTGGTATCAGATCGGGCATAAGTTTACTGTCTTTACCTTTATCACGGTATCCATGAGTTCCCTCTTTATCCAGCTTGTGCCAGTTGTGACCTTGACAGAGGATCCTATCATCAATGCCCTTTTTGGGGGTGTTGTCATGGGCTTGGGGATCGGTTTTGCACTCCGTAACAATATTTCTAGCGGTGGTACAGATATTGTCAGTCTGACCATTCGAAAGAAAACAGGGAGAAATGTCGGCAGTATTTCTTTCTTGGTAAATGGGACGATTATGCTGATAGCAGGTTTGACCTTTGGTTGGAAATACGCCCTTTACTCCATGATTACGATTTTTGTATCGAGCCGTGTGACAGACGCAGTCTTTACCAAGCAAAAACGTATGCAGGCCATGATTGTAACCAATAACCCTGACAAGGTAATTGCAAAAATCCATAAAAAATTGCACCGCGGCGCTACCATGATCCACGATGCAGAAGGAACCTTTAATCATGAGAGAAAAGCAGTCTTGATCACTGTTATCACGCGAGCAGAGTTTAATGATTTTAAACACATCATGAAACAGGTCGATCCGACAGCCTTTGTCTCTGTATCTGAAAATGTCCACATCCTCGGACGATTCGTAGAAACAGACAATTAATAATACTCAAAAGACCAGCCTTGGGGCTGGTCTTTATTTTTCGATAATTTTGTGTCCAATCAACTGGCGGTAACAAATCTGTTTATTGTTTTTAGCATCGTTGATTATTTGGAGAATGGTTTCAAAGGAAACGCGCCCAAGTTCCAGACTATTGATATCCACATAAGCTACAAGATCAAGTCGAGGATTGACAGAGTCGAAACTCAAGACAGGAACAGTTAACTGATGCTTATTGATGTAGTCACAAACTCCTTCTGCTAGGAGACTATCGGTTGTGATGATAGCGTCAATCTGTGGATCGTGATTGAACAGGAGTTCACTGAATTGATAACCTTTTTCTTCTAGAAATTCGGTCGCAAAGTAGGTTAAGTTGGTATCAATCGGAAGTTGGTGTTGTTTGAGTGCGGACTCATAGCCAGTTAGACGATCTTGCGTTACGAAGAGTCGCTTTGTACCCCCGATGAAGGCAATGCGTTTGCATCCTTTTTTGATGAAATACTCTGTCGCATCAAAGCCAGCTTGTACATTGTCATTATCAACAAGAGGGATAAAGGGTGAAGTAGATTTTCCGAGAATGAGGAAAGGGAACTGCTCATCGGCTACTAGCTTGACCAGAGGATCTTCTTCTTCAGCGTAAAGGAAAATCAAACCGTCAACACGCTTGCCATAAACCATCTGAGAAATCGCATTGAGACGTTCTTTCTCATCTTTTCCTGTTGCAATCTGAATAGCATAGTGGTTTTCAGACGCGACTTGGGCGATCCCTCGTAGAACAGATGGGAAGAAAGGATTTTGGTAAAAGGCATCCGAGTCGTCAGGAAGCACCAGGCCGATAACTTGAGTATAGCTACTTACCAAGCTACGAGCATTGAGATTGGGGTGGTAGTTGAGCTCCTTCATCGCCTTGCGAACTCGTTTTTTGGTTTCATCACTAATCGTTGATTTGTTTTGAATAACGCGGGTAACAGTTGAAGGTGAGACACCTGCTGCCTTGGCCACGTCTTTAATCGTAACGGGCATAAAAATCTCCTATTTATGATAATCTGGATCACGGAAGTGTGTCTTGTAAAAAATGGTGACCAGATAAAGAACAAAAAGAATGTTTTGTACAGTGATAAGGGTTGCCATATTTTGGCCAAAAAGTCCCAAAATAAGCGTAATCAGAGTGGGTAATCCTAAACAGTTCAAGATAAGATGGTAGCACTCTTTAAAGGTCCTAAATGAAAAGAGGCGTGATCTTTTGGTGATATAAAGGAGAAAGCTAGCTCCAAGAGAGACAATGAAGAAATTCAATCCAAAGAGAAAGCTTGCACCAAGAACGAGAAAGAGACTGATATAGACCCGGTTTTGTTGATACCAGTCTTTAGAAATGGCCTGGGTAAGATCTTCCTTACTCTGGAAACTCTCCGTTTGAATCGCGTGGTAGCGAATGCGAGTCAGTTCCTTACTTTCCTTGCTGATGACGAGTTCTTCCGTATCAAAATGAAGTTGCAAGTCCTTTGGAAATTCCTTGCTTTGGCTTGGACCAATTAAAAGAGAAGGCTGATGATTCTTCGTACCTGAGTAGTTCAGCTTTCCATCAACGATTTGTGTATTCTCTGACAAGTCCATGATGACTTCATCTGTCAGCGGTGTATAAACATTATCGATAAAGGTATCCAGTGGATACGTTTCCTGTGAGCTGTTTTGAATGGCAATCGGAACCATAGACAAGCTGATGAGGAAAATGCTCGTAAAGAGAAGCTGAAACCAGTTGAGGCCGAAACGTTTTGATAGGGGCTTACGAAATCCCCAGATACTAGAGAAATACGAGAATGGATATGGAAGCATAGGCATCTTTCTAAAAGTGTTTTCTATATGAGTATTATTATATAGAGAAATGTGCTTTATTTCAAGTCTAGGAGATAAATTGCTTGTTGCAAGAATATTATTTACAGTAACAATTTCTAATACTCAATGAAAATCAAAGAGCAAACTAGGAAGCTAGTCGCAGGTTGCTCAAAGCACAGCTTTGAGGTTGGAGATAAAGCTGACGTGGTTTGAAGAGATTTTCGAAGAGTATAAAATGAAAAAGGGTGGCGGGGATAAATTATCCCTTGTCGCCACCACTTGTAAGTCCTGAAACAAAGTTCTTTTGTAGGAAGAAGAAGAGAATACAGATTGGAAGGGCGATGAGGATAGCACCTGCTGAGAAGTAGGCGATCTTCATGTTTTTCACATTGCTAACGAAGGTCTGGAGACCAACGGCAACAGTAAAGTATTCTTTCTCACGAAGCAAGAAACTAGAGAGGATGTAATCCCCGAAAGGTCCCATGAAGGCCCAGAGGGCTTGTACAGCCACCATTGGGCGAACGAGCGGAAGGACAATTTGCCAGAAGCGACGGAAGTGTCCTGCACCATCTAGTTTTGCAGATTCGTCAAGAGACATTGGTACGGTATCGAAGTAACCTTTCATGAGCCAAGCATTCATCGGAATACCTCCACCGACGTAGAGGAAGATGAGGAACCAGCTATGGTTAAGGGCGTTCAACATAAGCGCCATAACGAAGAAGGCGGTCAATGCGGCCATGGTTGGCACCATTTGGATAATCAAGAAGAAGACCAAACTTTGTTTACGAGCCAAGAAGTTGTAACGGCTGTAGGCATAACCAGCAAGTACGATGATACTTGTTTGAACAGCCATTGTGATAAAGGCAATAATCAAAGTATTAAGGTACCAAGTGCCATACAAGGTTTCGGTGAAGAGCCCTTTAAAGTTATCAAAATTGAAGTCGATGTTAGTATCTAGTTTAAAGGCTGCGACGTTACCTGCTTTGAAGGCGGACATGATGGTGATCAAAAGTGGGTAGATGATCACGATTGATAGGCCAATCAAGTAGAGGTAAGTGAGGGTTTGAGTCAGTCTACGTTTGAGTTTGATTGAGTTATTCATCTTAGACGTCCTCCATATCAAATGCGTGTAGTTTCTTGAATGCGATCATAGAGATAGAGATGACAATGATTGAGATAATCAAGGTAACAGCTGCCGCCATAGAGTATTGAGGAGATGTACCTGTTGTCAAACGGTAAATCCATGAAATCAAGATATCAGTTGAACCGGCTCCGCCTCCGACAGTACCAGGACCTCCACCATTAAAGAGATACATGATAGAGAAGTTGTTAAAGTTGAAGGTGTATTGGCTAATCAATGTTGGAGCTGCAACAGCCAAGATCATAGGGAAAGTGATGTTGCGGAATTTTTGCCAAGCATTAGCACCATCGATGTAAGCCGCTTCGTAGAGGTCGTTAGGAATAGACTGCAAGATACCCAAGGTCAAAACGTAGATGTATGGGAATCCAAGCCAACCTTGCATCATAATCAAGGCAACCTTAGTCCAAGTTGGATTTGTTTTCCAAGGGATAAGAGCTCCATCTAGGAAGGGAAGGACCTTAGACAAAAGAGGCAAGACTTGGGTGTTGATGGCACCGACACTATCATTAAACATGTTTGAGAATGTCAAGATAGTGATGAAGGCTGGAACAGCCCAAGGAAGAAGGAAAATAACACCGAAGATACGTTTTCCTTTGATAAATGGTTGGTTGGCAATGATTGCTGTAAAGATACCAATGACAATCTGCAAAGTAGAAGCAGATAAAGCCCAGATAATGGTCCAAGAAAGAACGGAACCAAAGGCTGAACGGAAGGTACTCAAACTCCAGATGTTTGTGAAGTTCGTCAAACCAACCCAGTCCAACAATTTGTTTGGTGGCAAGTGTTGGAAGTCATAGTTGGTAAAGGCGATCATCAAGGTTACGATAACTGGGAAGATAATCGCAAATGTCATCGCTACATACGATGGGATAATCAAAAGGTATGGGAATCCATTCTCATAAATACCTTTAATCATATCCTTGAAGGTACGAGCTACAGGAATACCATTGTTGATACGTTTAGCAGTCGTATGTGCGTCCTTGATATTAAAGATATAAAAGAGTAGGTAGACGACAACAAAGATAGAGTGGAAGGCACCACGAATCAGCATGAAAAGTGAATTGTCACGACCAGGCTTTTCACCAAGTGTGATCAAATTGCTCAATTCAGGGCTTGCAAGTGTTAGAAAATACAGAACAAATAGAACAGTAACACCAAGAAAAATAAATCCTTTAGCTTTTTGTTTGTTATAGATTTGTCCTAAACCAGGAATGATTGACAGCAAGGCTGCTTTGCGAGGCTGTTGTTTTTCCATGATTACTCCTTTCATAGGATGCGAGATAAAACTCGGATTCAATCGTAAGATACGTGCGTATGATAATAAGCGTATCTATAAATTCAAAGGGGGATTTTGCTTCCACCCCCCTTGAACAAATCAATTATTCACCAAATTTTTGTTTGATTGTGTCCTTAATCAATGTTACAGCATCGTTAGCAGCTGTTTTCGCATCTTTCTTACCACTTACAGCTTCAAAGAGCATTGTTTTAGCTGGGTCCCAAACAGCTGACATTTGAGAGATGTTTGGCATTGGTTGAGCATTCTTGAACTGTTCAATCACGGCTGTGGTCAACTCATCTTTTTTGCCTTCAGCATAAGTACGAGCTTCAGTATTAGCTGGGATTTCGTTTGTTACATCGTAGAACGCTTTTTGTTGTTCAGTTGAAACTAGGAAGTCTACAAATTTTTGAGCGCCTTCAAGGTTCTTAGTGCTTGCTGGGATAACCCAAGCTTTACCACCACCAAATGTTTCATAGTTTTTACCGTTTGGAAGAGTTGGGATAGTCGCAACACCGTAGTTTACTTTAGCATCTTTGAATGCTTGAGCTTTCCAAGGACCATCGATGATAGCAGCAGTTTTACCTTCTTGGAATTGAGTTTGGATTAAGTTTGGAGCTCCTTCAGTATCTTGCATACCTTTAGGCCATTTTTCGTACCAAGATTTAGCATATTCGATACCTTTGATTGCTCCGTCGTTTGCAAGTCCGATATCTTTAGGATCTTTACCGTTTTGGCCAAATACATAACCGCCATTACCAGCAAGAAGTCCGTATGCGTAGTAGAAGTTTGTCCAGTCAGCTAGGAAGGCAGTAGTTTTGCCATCTTCACCAGCGAAAGCGTATTTGCTGTCTTTAGCAAGGTTTTCCAAATCAGCAAATGTTTTAGGAGCTTCTTTAAGCAAATCTTTGTTATAGTACAAAACGAGTGATTCGATGACAGCTGGAGCACCATAGACTTTACCACCAACAGTTACAAGTGATTTTGTTTTATCGTCTGTTTTCGCACCATCGCTAAGAGTTACTTCTGAAAGTTGTCCGTCAGTACCAAGGCTACCTACACGGTCGTATGGAGCCATCATAACATCAGGGGCTTTACCAGATTGGTTGTCAAGTGAAAGGTTATCAAGACCACCCATTTGGTCACCTGTTTTGATAGTAACTTTTACGCCAGATTCTTTTTCGTAAGCTTTTGCAGCAGATTCAGCGAAGGCTTTATATTGGTCTTCAACGTAGAAAGTAAGTTCTTTTGCTTCTGAAGAGCTAGTATCAGCAGCTTTGTCAGCAGATTTGCTTCCGCAAGCTACCAAGAGCAAGCTAGCGAGAGTAGCAGTTCCGAGCACAGCAGCGCTCTTCATGAATTTAGATGACATAGTGTATTCCTCCTAAAGAATAACAGTATAATTTATTTAGAAAACGCAAACGTTTTCTTTTATGAGCCTAGTATAGCACAAATAGAAAACGGTTGCAAGCTTTTTTAAAAAGTTTTTTTAAAAAATTTTAAGGTTTCAAACATTTGTTAAAGCCCTTATATAGGAAAGAACTTAAAATGTTTGTTTTTTTGAATTGAAAATATATTAGGAAAACGATTGCGTAAATTCGGCTCAGTTTTTCAGAAAATAGAGCAGATATTGGGAATGAATTATCTTAAATCAGAAAATCTTTAAAATTTTTTCGCTTATTTCATAAAATATCAGTGGTAATAAGTTTTAGTTAGATAAAAATAATTCAAAAAAATTTTTAAAAACGCTTGCATTTGTTTTTGAAATGCGTTATACTTAAATTAACGCAAACGTTTGCGCCTTAATTGCGCAACGTTTTATAACAAACACATGAGGTGCTATTATGAAAAAACGTCAAAGTGGTGTGTTGATGCACATCTCTTCTCTGCCAGGAGCATACGGGATTGGATCATTTGGGCAGACTGCCTATGATTTCGTTGATTTCTTGGTTCGTACGAAACAACGTTACTGGCAAATCCTCCCTCTTGGGACAACAAGCTATGGAGATTCTCCATACCAATCATTCTCAGCCTTTGCTGGGAATACGCATTTTATCGACCTTGATATCTTGGTAGAGCAAGGCTTGCTCGAAGCCAGTGATCTTAAAGGTGTTGACTTTGGTAGCGATGCATCTGAAGTTGACTATGCGAAGATTTATTACGCACGTCGTCCACTTTTAGAAAAAGCAGTTAAACGCTTCTTGGAAGTGGGTGATGTCAAGGATTTTGAGAAGTTTGCTCAAGACAACCAATCATGGCTCGAACTCTTCGCAGAATATATGGCTATCAAAGAGCATTTTGACAATCTTGCTTGGACAGAATGGCCAGATGCAGACGCTCGTGCGCGTAAAGCTTCAGCACTTGAAAGCTACCGTGAGAAATTGGCAGACAAGTTGGTTTACCACCGTGTGACTCAATACTTCTTCTTCCAACAATGGTTGAAATTGAAAGCCTACGCTAACGACAACCACATCGAAATCGTTGGAGATATGCCAATCTATGTTGCGGAAGATTCAAGCGACATGTGGGCAAATCCACATCTCTTCAAGACAGATGCCACTGGTAAAGCAACCTGCATCGCAGGATGCCCACCAGATGAGTTTTCTGCCACTGGTCAGCTTTGGGGGAACCCAATCTACGACTGGGAAGCAATGGACAAAGACGGTTATAAATGGTGGATTGAACGCTTGCGCGAAAGCTTCAAAATCTACGATATCGTTCGTATCGACCACTTCCGTGGTTTCGAATCTTACTGGGAAATTCCTGCTGGTTCCGATACAGCAGCACCTGGTAAATGGGTGAAAGGTCCAGGCTACAAACTCTTCGCAGCCGTTAAGGAAGAGCTTGGTGAGCTAAACATCATCGCAGAAGACCTTGGTTTCATGACAGATGAGGTTATCGAGTTGCGCGAACGTACTGGCTTCCCAGGGATGAAGATTCTTCAATTTGCCTTCAACCCAGAAGACGAAAGTATCGATAGCCCACACTTGGCACCAGCTAACTCAGTTATGTACACAGGAACACATGATAACAATACGGTCCTTGGTTGGTACCGTAATGAGATCGACGATCCAACTCGCGAGTACATGGCGCGCTACACGAACCGTAAAGAGTACGAAACAGTGCCACACGCAATGCTTCGCACAGTATTTTCATCTGTTAGCTTCATGGCAATTGCAACTATGCAAGATTTGCTAGAACTAGATGAGTCAGCTCGCATGAACTTCCCATCTACTCTTGGCGGAAATTGGTCATGGCGTATGACAACAGACCAACTCACACCAGCTGTTGAAGAAACTTTGCTTGACTTGACTACAATTTATCGCAGAATTAATGAAAATTTGGTAGAATTAAAGAAATAAGACAATATCAGGAGACACAAAAATGTTACCATTAAAAGAATTTGTACAAAAGCGTTACAATAAAACTATTGCAGAATGTAGCAATGAAGAGCTTTACCTTGCTCTTCTCAACTACAGCAAGCTTGCTAGCAGCCAAAAACCAGTCAACACTGGTAAGAAGAAAGTTTACTACATCTCAGCTGAGTTCTTGATCGGTAAACTCTTGTCAAACAACTTGATCAACCTTGGTCTTTACGACGATGTGAAAAAAGAACTTGCTGATGCCGGTAAAGAGTTGATCGAAATCGAAGAAGTCGAATTGGAACCATCTCTAGGGAATGGTGGATTGGGACGTTTGGCAGCCTGCTTTATCGACTCAATCGCTACACTTGGTTTGAATGGTGACGGTGTTGGTTTGAACTACCACTTTGGTCTTTTCCAACAAGTTCTTAAAAATAACCAACAAGAAACAATTCCAAATGCTTGGTTGACTGAGCAAAACTGGTTGGTACGCTCAAGCCGTAGCTACCAAGTGCCATTCGCACATTTCACATTGACATCTACCCTTTACGATATCGATGTACCTGGTTACAAGACAGCAACAAAGAACCGCTTGCGTTTGTTTGACTTGGATTCAGTTGATTCTTCTATCATCGAAGATGGTATCAACTTTGACAAGACAGATATCGCTCGCAACTTGACTCTCTTCCTTTACCCAGACGATAGCGACAAGCAAGGTGAATTGCTCCGTATCTTCCAACAATACTTCATGGTTTCAAACGGTGCGCAATT
Source organism: Streptococcus oralis (assembly GCF_023109005.1). Taxonomy (GTDB): domain Bacteria; phylum Bacillota; class Bacilli; order Lactobacillales; family Streptococcaceae; genus Streptococcus; species Streptococcus oralis_BU. The sequence continues at coordinate 101,745 of NZ_JALDTU010000007.1, forward strand.
GATCATCGATGAAGCAATCGAAAAAGGAAGCAACTTGCATGACCTTGCAGACTACGCAGTTGTACAAATCAATGATACTCACCCATCAATGGTGATCCCTGAATTGATCCGTCTTTTGACTGCACGTGGTATCGAACTTGACGAAGCAATCTCTATCGTTCGTAGCATGACTGCCTATACTAACCACACAATCCTTGCTGAAGCCCTTGAAAAATGGCCTCTTGAATTCTTGCAAGAAGTGGTTCCTCACTTGGTACCAATCATCAAAGAATTGGACCGTCGTGTGAAAGCAGAATACAAAGACCCAGCTGTTCAAATCATCGATGAGAGTGGACGTGTCCACATGGCTCACATGGATATCCACTACGGATACAGTGTAAACGGGGTTGCAGCTCTTCACACTGAAATCTTGAAGAACTCAGAGTTGAAAGCTTTCTACGACATCTACCCAGAAAAATTCAACAACAAAACAAACGGTATCACATTCCGTCGTTGGCTCATGCATGCTAACCCAAGCTTGTCTCACTACTTGGATGAGATTCTTGGACATGGTTGGCACCATGAAGCAGATGAGCTTGAAAAACTCTTGTCATACGAAGACAAGGCTGCTGTCAAAGAAAAATTGGAAAGCATCAAGGCTCACAACAAACGTAAATTGGCTCGTCACTTGAAAGATCACCAAGGTGTGGAAATCAATACAAACTCTATCTTTGATATCCAAATCAAACGTCTTCACGAGTACAAACGCCAACAGATGAACGCTTTGTATGTCATCCACAAATACCTTGATATTAAGGCTGGTAACATCCCTGCTCGTCCAATCACAGTCTTCTTTGGTGGTAAAGCAGCTCCTGCCTACACAATCGCCCAAGACATCATTCACTTGATCCTTTGCTTGTCAGAAGTGATTGCAAATGATCCAGAAGTAGCTCCACACTTGCAAGTGGTTATGGTTGAAAACTACAACGTTACTGCAGCAAGCTTCCTCATCCCAGCATGTGACATCTCAGAACAAATCTCACTTGCTTCTAAAGAAGCTTCAGGTACTGGTAACATGAAATTCATGTTGAATGGTGCTTTGACTCTTGGTACTATGGACGGTGCTAACGTGGAAATCGCTGAGTTGGTTGGCGACGAAAACATCTACATCTTTGGTGAAGATTCAGAAACTGTTATCGACCTTTACGCAAAAGCAGCTTACAAATCAAGCGAATTCTATGCTCGTGAAGCTATCAAACCTTTGGTTGACTTCATTGTGAGCGATGCTGTTCTTGCAGTAGGTAAGAAAGAACGCTTGGAACGTCTTTACAACGAATTGATCAACAAAGACTGGTTCATGACTCTCCTTGACTTGGAAGACTACATTAAAGTCAAAGAGCAAATGCTTGCTGACTACGAAGATCGTGACGCATGGTTGGATAAAGTCATCGTTAACATTTCTAAAGCAGGATTCTTCTCATCTGACCGTACAATCGCTCAGTACAACGAAGATATCTGGCACTTGAACTAAGATACAAAATTTATACTAATCACTTTGTAAAAAAAAAGCGAATTTCAATTGAAATTCGCTTTTTTGAATGATGTGGATTTTAGCCAATCAGGTCTAAAAAGAGATAAATCATAGATACGTTGAAGTTTTAGAAATACTGCTTTTTACTGTATTTCAGTCTCATGATTCTTCGTAGTTGATGGCCTCGTATTTCTTGTATCCGCTTATAATTTGTATTATAATAGCATTGTGGTGAAGAAAGAAGGTGTTTTTATGTGGAAAAAATATTTTTCAAAATATAAATGGACTGATTTATTTTGGATACTATTTGTGGTTTTGTCATCACTCTCGATGGGGAATCGTACTCTTTTTCCACTTACCCATCAAGAAATCTCTTATCATGGGTGCTATTTGGGGATTACACTTGCCTCATTTCACTTATTATTCATTGATAAATTTGTCATTTCGAATCGAAAATAAATGGAGAGGTTAAAATTTTTTCCACTTTTCGGATAGACAGTTGAAAAATCGCAATTTAAACCCACGCCTCAAGAAGAGGTGCGGGTTTTTGTCTTATCTGAAAGTTTTAATTACAGTGCTTTCCCAACCAAAATCTCTGCTTCAATGGTAATCTCTGTCAGTTGGCTCCAGTCAATCTTGGTATGGTCAACGTGAAAGAGTAAGGGCGTCATGGCAAGCAGGGCTTGGCGTTGCTCAGCCGAGATAGGTTTTGTTAAGGAAGCAATCTGACTAGATTGGATTCTGAAATGTTCCTGGAAATGTTCTTTGATATTTTGGTTGGAATAATCCTTCTTTGTCAGCTGGTCCTGAACCATTTGACGGATTTCTTTGAGGTGATTTTCGGTTGGGATGACCTTGATCAAAATACCGTCTTTGGATAAAACGCGACGGAATTCCCCATAGTTGGCAGGCGAGAAGATATCAAGCAGGATATCCATGCTGGCGTCTTTTATAGGAAGACGAGCCAGGTCGCCGACAAACCAGTTGACCGCCCAGTTTGGTTCGCTCTTGGTAGCGATTTGAACGGAATCTTTTGAAATATCAAAGGCGTAAAAGGTTTTGTCAGAGTGACTTTCTTGGAGCTTGCGAGAGTAGAAGCCTTCGCCACAACCGATATCTAAAATTCTTTGGCTAGTTTTAGAATTTGTAAGCAGGTCTGAGATGGTTTCTAAAATAGCTTGATAAAAGCCAGCTTCTAGGATTTGCTGGCGGTTTTGAAAGTTTTCCTTGTCGTAGTTGGCAGATTGCTTGATTTGAGGAGCCAAGTTGACATAGCCAAATTTTGCCAAGTCAAAAGAATGACGATTGCTACACTTGAGACTGCTCTCTACTAAGGTTAGATTTTCTTGGCAGATAGGACAGGCAAAGGCAGTCGCAGCAGCGAAGCGCTGAAGTTTGGGTTTGAGATTTGTATTCATAGTTTAAGTGTATCAAAAGAGGCAAGTGAAAGCAACTTTAGGAGCAAGTAGATGGGAGATTCAGTAGAAATAAAACTAATTCTCCAATTTATAAAATGAAATTGCTTTTATATCTAAATTGCTATATAATAATGATAAGGAGGAAATAAGTATGTTAAAAGAAGTATTAACCGTTGCAAAAGTTGCGAAAAAATCTTCATTATTTTTGGGTGGTGTCGCATTTGGTACCCTTGGTTTGAAAATCTTAGCAAGTAAGGAAGCTAAAAAAGGTTATTCTAAAGCTTTGGCTAAGGCTTACAAGTTGAAAGACGAGCTAGATGCATCTGTTTCTGTTGTGAAACAACATGGAGACGATGTTTTGCAAGATGCTAAATATTTGTATGAGCAAGAGAAAAAAGAAGAGCAATTAGATAGCCTTATAGGAGAATAATATGTCTTTTAAAGTGCTATATAGAGGATATCAACATATCCGACTATCATCTTCTTTTTCACTTACCTTGGATATTCAAGACTATCTTCGTTCCTTGGCGAGAGATGAGAAGGGAATTGAGTCTATCCAGTTTTACATGGATCAACAGCACTTTACCCTACGTATAAAAGAAGGCTTCTCTGTATTAGACAATGCAGAAGCCTTTTTAAAAAGGATTGATAAAGGGAAAGTTTCTGAGTTGATGACTCTTCCTGTTCGTAGAGAAGAGAGTGCCTATTCTATCGTTTCAGGTGCAGCGATTAAGCGTGTGCTTTTTCGTAGTCTTGTGCCGTCTCCTATTCGCTATATATGGACTTGTTATCAGGCTTTTGGATATGTTAAAGAAGCCTATCAAACACTAGCGCGTAAGGAACTAACGATGGAAGTCTTGGACTGTTCGGCTATTTTATTGTCTTTGTTTATGAACCAATCCAAGACTGCCAGCAACATCATGTTTATGCTTGATTTGGGGAATCATTTAGATCAGTGGTCCTTGAAAAAAACTGCAACAGATTTAGAACAGAGTCTTCTTGCAAAAGAGAGCGATGTATTCTTAGTACAGGGCGATACGGTCGTTAGTATCAAGAGTTCCGATGTTCAAATAGGAGATGTCTTGGTCCTATCTCAAGGAAATGAAATTCTGTTTGATGGACAAGTAGTTTCAGGTTTAGGTATGGTCAACGAAAGTTCCTTGACGGGAGAGAGTTTTCCAGTTGAAAAAAGAGAGTCTGATTCGGTTTGTGCAAACACAGTCTTGGAAACTGGGGAGCTACGCATTCGTGTAACCGATAATCAGATGAACAGCCGTATTTTACAGCTGATTGAGTTGATGAAGAAATCTGAAGAAAACAAGAAAACTAAACAACGCTATTTCATCAAGATGGCGGACAAGGTCGTCAAATATAATTTCTTGGGGGCTGGTCTGACTTACTTATTAACAGGTTCTTTTTCTAAGGCTATTTCATTCCTATTGGTTGATTTCTCCTGCGCTTTGAAAATCTCTACTCCTGTAGCTTATTTGACAGCTATCAAAGAGGGGTTGAACCGTGAAATGGTGATTAAGGATGGGGATGTTCTAGAGAAATATCTGGAAGTTGATACTTTCTTGTTTGATAAGACAGGAACAATCACAACTAGCTATCCTATAGTTGAAAAGGTGTTACCTTTTGGGGACTATAGCGAGGAAGATATTCTCAGAATCAGTGCCTGTCTTGAGGAACACATTTATCATCCTATTGCTAATGCCATTGTCAAACAAGCCGAGATAGAGGGGATTGAACATGAGGAAATGCATGGGAAACTCCAATATATCGCAAGTAAGGGAATCAAATCCCATATAGATGGCCAACCAGTTGTTATTGGAAATTATGTCTTGATGCAGGATGAGCAGATTCATATTAGTTTGGAACAACATGCTTTGATTGAAGAGTACAAGAATCACTACAATCTCTTATTCTTAGCCTACCAGAATGAATTGATTGGAATGTTCTGCATTCATACTCCTTTGAGAAAAGAAGCAAAAGCAGCCTTGGAGAAACTTAAGGCACAAGGGAAAAAATTGATTCTGGCAACAGGGGACACCTTGGTTAGAACAGAGGAATTAGTCAAAGATTTGCCCTTTGATCAGGTCTATACAGACTTGAAACCTGATGGGAAATTTGAGTTAGTAGAGGAACTGCAGAAAGCAGGTCACACTATTTTGATGGTTGGAGATGGATTGAATGACTCAGCGGCTCTAACCCTATCAGATATCGGTGTGGTGATGAATGAAAGCGCAGATATTTCTAAGCAGATGAGTGATATCTTATTGTTAGATAATCGCTTGGATTTCTTCCAAGAGTTGGATTCGCTATCATCATCTTTGCAAATACTCATCAAGAAGAATATTCAAGATACCGTTGTCGTAAATAGTAGTTTGATTGGCTTTGGCTTGTTTAATTGGCTCAGTCCTTCAAATCTCTCTATCTTACATAATCTAACAACCTTGCGCATTGTCTTGCGTAGTCTGTCTATTAAAAATAGATAGATGAGAGTTATTAACAGCAAAAAGGAGTTACCTTTCTCGAGGTTAACTCCTTTGTTTATAGATAAATGTTGAACAGTTTAGTAAGTCAATACAAAGTATTTTTTCTTACCACGACGGATAACAGTGAGTTCGTTCTCTAACTTATCTGCGTCACTCAAGACATAGTCAAGGTCTTGGATACGATCACCGTTGACGTAGATAGCTCCATTTTGAACATCCTCGCGGGCTTGGCGTTTTGAATTCACCACACCAGATGACACGAGGAGTTCCACGATATTGTGGTTTTCGTCTGCTTGAACTTGGTAGTTTGGCACTCCACGAAGTCCTTGTTTGAGTTCTTTGACAGAAAGGTTTTTGATATTTCCTGCAAAGAGTTGCTCGGTGATGTTGAGGGCTTCTTTGTATGCTTCTTCTCCGTGAACAAGTGTTACGACTTCACGAGCCAAGACTTTTTGAGCCAAGCGTTCATGAGGAGCAGCCTCAAACTGCTTGCGGATGTCTTCAATCTCATCTAGTGACAAGAAAGTAAAGATTTTCAAGAAGCGAACAGCGTCAGCGTCCATGACATTCATCCAGAATTGGTACATTTCGTATGGAGAAGTCTTTTCAGGATTGAGCCAGACTGCGTTTCCTTCTGATTTACCAAATTTCTTACCAGTTGCGTCTGTGATGAGTGGAACAGTGATCACGTGACCAGTCTTGTCAGCCTTACGACGAAGCAATTCGGTACCAGCTGTCATATTTCCCCACTGGTCAGAACCACCGATTTGTAGCGTTACATTGTGCTCTTGGTTAAGAACGTAGAAGTCATAGCCTTGCATGATTTGGTAGGCAAACTCAGTGTAAGAAATCCCTGTTTCGATCCGTTTTTTCACAGACTCCTTGCTCATCATGTAGTTGACAGTGAAGTATTTTCCGACGTCACGGAGGAAGTCAATGAAGCTGATGCTGCCAAACCAGTCGTAGTTGTTGACCATGACAGCTTTATTTTCTCCATTTTCAAAGTTAAGAAAACGAGAAAGTTGTCCTTGGATAGACTTGACCCAGCCCTCTACTGTGTCTTTTGTTTGGAGACTACGCTCAGCATCTTTGAAGGACGGATCTCCGATGAGACCTGTAGCACCGCCAACGAGCGCATAAGGTTTGTGACCTGCTAGTTGCAAACGACGACTTGTCAAGATTGCGACAAGGTGACCTAGGTGAAGGCTGTCAGCAGTTGGATCGTAGCCAGTATAATAAGAAACTTGACCTTCTTCTAGGGCTTTACGCAAAGCTTCTTCATCAGTCGTTTGAAAAATCAAACCACGCTCTTTTAGCTCATCAAAAATGTGCATGTGTCTTTTCTCCTTTATAAAATATTGTTTCTACCTATTGTATCACAAACTCGGACAATAGCCTAGTGGAATAGGGAAGAAAGTGGCTATTTTATTGAAAGTTTCCCTTTTATGGTATAATAGAGAAAGCGAGGACATTCATGAAAGAAAGAATTAATGAATTAAAAACAAAAATGCTGCATTTTTTCCAGCAGCTAACTGCTAAATGGAAACAAAGACAAGCAGATAAGAAAATCGATAAAAAAGCGAGCTCTTCTGATAAGGTTAGAAAGGCAGGGTCTATTTTTGCTAAGGTTTTGAGTGGGTTTAAAATAGTCTTTAATACTCTCTTTATCCTAGGTTTTATCGGTGGACTGTTTGGTGCTGGTGTGGCTATGGGTTATGGAGTTGCCCTATTTGACAAGGCCCAGGTCCCTCAAGCAGAAGAGTTGGTCAAGCAAGTGAAGGATATTGCCTCTATCTCAGAAATCACTTATTCTGACGGCAGTACCATTGCCTCGATTGAGGGGGATTTGTTGCGCACTTCAGTTGCTTCTGATGCTATCTCAGACAATCTTAAGAAAGCTATTGTTGCGACAGAGGACGAGCATTTCAATGAACACAAGGGAGTTGTGCCTAAGGCCGTTATTCGTGCGACCTTGGGAACTTTTGTTGGTCTGGGGTCATCCAGTGGTGGTTCGACCTTGACTCAGCAGGTTATCAAGCAGCAAGTGGTGGGGGATGCTCCCACTCTAGCTCGTAAGGCCAAAGAAATCATTGATGCTCTAGCTTTAGAGCGGGCTATGGGCAAGGATGAGATTTTAACAACCTACCTCAACATAGCTCCGTTTGGTCGCAATCACAAAGGTCAGAATATTGCAGGTGCCCAGCAGGCTGCAGAAGGGATCTTTGGGGTTAAGGCATCGGATCTAACGGTCCCTCAAGCAGCCTTTATCGCAGGATTGCCACAGAGTCCAATTAGTTACTCCCCTTATGAATCTGACGGTAGTATGAAGAGCGAGGAGGATTTGGCTCTGGGGGTCAAACGGGCTAGAGATGTTCTCTATAATATGTACCGGACAGGGGCTCTAAGTCAGGAAGATTACGATAAGTACAAAGATTATGACTTTAAGAAAGACTTCTTACCATCTGGTAGTGTCAGTGGTACTTCGCGTGACTATCTCTACTTCGCAACCTTGGCAGAAGCTACTGATCGGATGTATGACTATCTGATTCAGAGAGATAATGTTTCTGTACAAGAGCAAAAGAATGAATCCATCCAGAAAGCTTATCGTGATTTAGCGACTAAGGAAATTGAAAATGGTGGATATAAGATTACGACGACTATCAATAAAAATATTCATGCTGCGATGCAAAATGCGGTGGCAACCTACGGCTATCTGCTAGATGATTCGACAGGACAGCCTGAGGTGGGGAATGTCCTCATGGACAACCAAACAGGAGCTATTCTTGGATTTGTCGGTGGTCGCAATTATCAAAAAAATCAGAATAACCACGCTATCGACACAAAACGTTCTCCTGCTTCGACTACTAAGCCGATATTGGCTTACAGTATTGCCATCGACCAAGGTCTGATGGGAAGTGCAAGTATCTTATCAAACTATCCGACCAACTTTTCAAACGGCAATCCTATCATGTATGTCAATAGTCCTGGTACGGGCATGATGACATTAGGGGAGGCCCTCAACTACTCATGGAATATCCCAGCCTACTGGACTTATCGTACACTTCGAGAGAAGGGTGTTGATGTTAAAGGCTATATGGAAAAAATGGGTTACGAAATCCCAGAATATGGTATTGAGAGTTTACCGATGGGCGGAGGAATTGACGTTACAGTTGCTCAGCATACTAACGGATATCAGACTTTGGCCAACAACGGAGTTTACCATAAGAAACATATGATTGCGAAGATCGAATCAACAGATGGTCGAGTGGTTTATGAACATAAAGATAAACCTGTCCAAGTTTACTCAAAAGCGACAGCGACCATCATGCAAAGCTTGCTTCGCGATGTTATCTCATCTCGGATTACCTCAAGTTTCCAAACAGACTTGGCTACCATCAATCCAAGCCTCGCTAGCGCCGACTGGATTGGAAAAACTGGTACAACCAATGAGGATGAAAACATGTGGCTTATGCTTTCTACGCCTCGCTTGACCTTGGGTGGCTGGCTAGGTCACGATGACAACCGCCCACTAGCCAAAGGGGCGGGCCACTACCGCAATGCCAACTATATGGCCCACTTGGTTAATGCCATTCAACAAGCAAAACCTGGAATTTGGGGGAATGAGCGCTTTAATCTTGACTCAAGTGTGACCAAGTCACAAGTTCTCAAGTCTACAGGGGAGAAACCGGGCAAGGTTTCAATTAATGGCAAAGAAGTCAACGTTTCCGGTTCTACCGTAACAAGTTACTGGGCTACTAAAGAAGGGGCACCAGTAACCACCTACCGCTTTGCTATTGGAGGAAGCGATGCAGATTATCAGAATGCTTGGAAGAATATTCTAGGAAGCATCCCTGCAGTAACTCCTCCAAGCTCAAGTAGCAGTTCGGGAACAACAAGTTCGAGTGGAAATACTCAGAGTGGCTCTTCAGGACGTTCACGTCTGTTTAATCGCTAAGATAGAGTAGCAGCAAGGTTAGTAATTTCTCCTTGTTGCTACTTTTTTCTTTGTTGGTTTCGTGTTACAATAGGAGTATGAATCATTATCAGAAAAAGATTGTTAAGGGAACACTATACTCGCTACTCTCAGGCCTAATCTGGGGGATCTGTGGGATTTTAGGAGAGTATTTTTTCACTCATTATCCAGTGTCTTCTGGATGGATTACTTCTATGCGTTTACTAGTGGCGGGGAGTTTGGTTTTAGGTCTATCTGCCTTTCAGTTGCGTAGCCGCTTGTTGGACATCTGGCGTGATAAGAAAAATTATCTACCTTTTTTAGCCTATGCTATTCTAGGTATTTTTTCTGTGCAGTTTTTCTTTTATCTCTGCGTTGAGTATTCGAATGCGACGACGGCGACCATTTTGCAATTTATCAGCCCAGTTTTTATCCTGTTTTACAATCGAATCATCTATCAGAAGAAGGCTTCGACTACAGCAGTTTTCTATGTTTTGATTGCCATGCTAGGTGTTTTTTTGATGGCTACAAAAGGGGACTTGTCCCAGTTATCCATGACACCTTTGGCTCTAGTAACAGGTTTGCTCAGTGCAGTAGGGGTCATGTTTAATGTTATCCTGCCTCAGCGTTTTGCACGGCGCTACGGATTTGTTCCGACTGTTGGTTGGGGGATGATTCTGGCAGGACTCTTTAGTAATTTCCTTTACCCTATTTATCAGATAAGTTTTCAAGTGGATCTGGTAAGTGTGCTGATTTGTCTGACGATTGCCGTGTTTGGGACTGCTTTTGCCTTCTTCCTATCGATGAAGGCTGTGTCACTCGTTTCCCCGCTGGTTGTATCGGTTGTGAGTGCTAGCGAACCGCTCTCTTCGGCTTTGTTAAGTGTTCTTTTTCTGGGATTGGTCATGGATGGTTTTTTGGCCTTGGCTATGGTGTTGATTATCTTTCCGATGATTTTCTTATCTGTAGAAGAAGCAAAACAAGCCAAGTAAAGATGATTATTTGATAGTTGAGGCTTCAAATTTGAGGCCTTTTTTGGTAGAATAGGTATCATTATAACGAACCAGGAGGCACCTATGACTGCTACAAAAATGAACGCCCAAGAAATTATCCAATTTATCGCCAATGCTGAAAAGAAAACCAGTGTTAAAGTAACCTTTGAGGGACAACTCGCAACTGCTGTACCTAGCTCTGTTGTCAAACTAGGGAATGTTCTATTTGGAGACTGGAAGGACGTCGCTCCGCTTCTCGATGGTTTAGTAGAAAATCAAGACTATGTTGTTGAGCAAGATGCTCGTAATTCGGCAGTTCCCTTGCTAGATAAACGTGCTATCAACGCTCGTATCGAGCCAGGTGCTATTATCCGTGACCAGGTGGAAATTGGTGACAATGCTGTTATCATGATGGGGGCTGTTATTAATATCGGTGCTGAAATCGGTGCTGGAACCATGATTGACATGGGTGCCATCCTTGGTGGCCGCGCCATCGTTGGGAAAAACAGCCACGTTGGTGCAGGTGCAGTTTTGGCAGGTGTGATTGAGCCAGCTAGCGCTGAACCAGTCCGTGTCGGAGACAATGTTCTTATCGGGGCTAATGCAGTGGTTATCGAAGGAGTCCAAATCGGTAGTGGTTCAGTTGTCGCTGCAGGAGCTATTGTTACCCAAGATGTTCCAGAAAACGTTGTAGTAGCAGGTGTTCCAGCTCGTATCATCAAAGAAATTGATGCCCAAACCCAACAAAAAACAGCGCTAGAAGATGCGCTTCGTACCTTGTAAAAATAAAAAAGAGGCAGATACTTCTTCTAGCCTCTTTCTTCTATCAAAAGGAGGAACGATAGATGTTAGATTTGATTCAGACTAGACGAGATTTACACCAGATTCCAGAGATTGGCTTGGAGGAATTCAAGACTCAGGCTTATTTGCTGGACGTGATTGAAAAATTGACTACGGGCAAGGATTTTGTTCAAATTCGTACTTGGCGAACAGGGATTTTGGTCTACCTGCAGGGAAGTCAGCCGGCGCAGACCATTGGTTGGCGGACAGATATTGATGGCCTGCCTATCGTCGAACAAACAGGACTGCCTTTTGCCTCTCAGCACCAAGGTCGCATGCATGCTTGTGGCCATGATTTTCATATGACCATTGCCTTGGGCTGTCTCGAACGTGCCCTTGAGGAGCAACCCAAGAATAATCTGCTCTTCCTATTTCAGCCTGCTGAAGAAAATGAAGCTGGTGGCATGCTCATGTATGAGGATGGTGCTTTTGGGGACTGGTTGCCAGACAAGTTTTATGGCCTTCATGTTCGCCCGGATCTGAAGGTTGGTCAGATTGCTACCAACACCCATACGCTCTTTGCAGGGACTTGTGAGGTGAAGATTCGCTTCAAAGGAAAAGGAGGACACGCAGCCTTCCCGCATGAGGCCAATGATGCCTTGGTGGCTGCTAGTTACTTTGTGACCCAAGTACAGTCAGTTGTCAGCCGCAATGTCAACCCAATCGAGGGAGCGGTGGTGACCTTTGGCCTTTTCCAAGCTGGAACAACCAACAATGTCATTACAGACACAGCTTTTTTACATGGAACCATTCGGGCCTTGACTCAGGACATGAGTCTCTTGGTACAAAAAAGAGTCAAGACAGTCGCAGAAGGTGTTGCAGCAGCCTTTGATATGGAAGTCGAAGTGGAACTCAAACAAGGGGGCTACCTACCTGTGGAGAACAATCCAGCCTTGGCGCGTGAACTGATGGACTTTTTTGAAGAGAAAGACGGAATCGAGTTGATTGATATCGAGCCTGCTATGACAGGTGAAGATTTTGGCTATCTTCTTTCGAAGGTAGATGGCGTTATGTTTTGGCTGGGTATCGATAGTCCCTACGCCCTTCATCACCCTCAGATGAGTCCTAAGGAAGAAGCCTTAGCCATTGGGGTAGATGCGGTCTCTAGTTTCCTGAAAAAGAAGGCAGCAGAGTAGAGGAATTGTCTATGAAAGCAGAACTACGCAAGAAAATTTTGCAAGAAATGAAGGCTTTATCTCAGGAGCAAAAACAGGCTATGGATCAAGTTTTAACTGAGCGTTTCTTACAACACCCCTTTTACCAAGAAGTCAAGACCATCGCAACCTATCTCTCTTTCCCGCATGAGTTTCAAACGCAGGAACTTATCAAGCAGGTGCTGAAGGACGGCAAAAAGGTTCTGATACCCAAAACCTATCCCAAGGGGCGCATGGAATTTGTGACCTATGATCCGCAGCAGTTGGCAAAAACTTCCTTTGGTTTACTGGAACCGCAAGGAGACTTGGAAGTGGTGGATCCGTCTCAGATTGATTTGATTCATGTTCCAGGGCTAGCTTTTACGAAAGAGGGCTATCGGATTGGATATGGCGGAGGCTACTACGACCGCTATCTGGAGAATTTTGGTGGGCATAGCCTAAGTACAATCTATCCTTGTCAAATCCAGGATTTCAACTCGGAAGACCATGATATTCCCGTCCAGGAGGTGCTAATCTATGAAGGAAATCTTTGATAAACGCTACCCTGTGACTAGTTTTTTCCTCCTAGTGACAGCTTTGGTATTTCTCTTGATGTTGATTCTTACAGGCTTAAATTTTGAACGAGCGGATACCTTGCTTCGGTTTGGAGCCATGTATGGACCAATAATTCGCCTGTTCCCTGAGCAGATTTGGCGCCTTTTTTCGGCTATATTTGTGCATATTGGATGGGAGCATTTTATTGTCAATATGATTTCACTTTACTTTCTTGGACGACAGGTGGAGGAGATTTTCGGCTCTAAGCAGTTCTTCTTTCTCTATCTCTTATCAGGAATGATGGGGAATCTCTTTGTGTTTGCTTTCACACCGAAAGTTGTAGCAGCAGGGGCCTCTACTTCTCTTTACGGACTATTTGCTGCGATTATCGTCTTGCGTTACGCAACTCGCAGCCCCTATATTCAGCAGTTGGGGCAATCCTATCTGACACTTTTCGTGATAAATATCATTGGAAGTGTTCTGATCCCAGGAATCAGCCTAGCAGGGCATATTGGTGGCGCAGTAGGCGGGGCTTTTCTAGCGATCATCTTTCCAGTCAAATGGGAAAAAAGGATGTATAGTACCAGCCAGCGAATTGGAGCAACCGTACTTTTTATTGCACTAGCCGTTTTCCTTTGCTATAAGGGAATGAGCTATGTGTAAGGGATGGAATAGTTAAAAAGCTACTCAAAAAATGAGTAGCTTTTTTTGGAACCATTCGAAACAACACAGCTCTAAAACAAGCTTGAGCAAGCGCACCTTGCAAGCCTTGTTTTGGAACCATTCGAAACAACACAGCTCTAAAACTGTGTCCGTTTGAACGTTTCGACGCCATACGTTTTGGAACCATTCGAAACAACACAGCTCTAAAACCATGTATAGTGAAAATAGTGCCGTTATTGGGTTTTGGAACCATTCGAAACAACACAGCTCTAAAACCTTGTTGGCTGATGTCTTGAATTCGTTCAGGTTTTGGAACCATTCGAAACAACACAGCTCTAAAACCAGGAATCACAATTCCTGCACATGTCAGGGGTTTTGGAACCATTCGAAACAACACAGCTCTAAAACATGTCAAGCCCATTTCCCCAGCAAATCCAGGTTTTGGAACCATTCGAAACAACACAGCTCTAAAACTACCCGTATTACCATCGAATGTTCGAAAAGGTTTTGGAACCATTCGAAACAACACAGCTCTAAAACAGGTTTCAAGGACAGCGCTGGGCGTAACTGGGTTTTGGAACCATTCGAAACAACACAGCTCTAAAACAGAATGTCTTCGGGGGCAAAGTTAAAGGCTGTTTTGGAACCATTCGAAACAACACAGCTCTAAAACAGGAACTCCAGCGCCTTGCGAAATAGCAGAGTTTTGGAACCATTCGAAACAACACAGCTCTAAAACAGTTCGAACGAGAAATTGCTAATGGCGTTTGGTTTTGGAACCATTCGAAACAACACAGCTCTAAAACCTCGTAGAAAAAATTTTCTCACGAAATTTCGTAATCGCGCCATTCGTCCCAGCCAGACTTCAGCTCGTCAGGTTCCAATTGTTACTCTTATTATACCATATTTTCAGGGTTCAAGAAATAGTCAGAATCCAGCACATACTGTGGAAAATCATAGACTTTCCGAGGTTCGACAAATAAAACCCTTAGTTGATTGAGTTGGATATACTCTATCAAATTTACTAACTCATCCTTTGATAGATAGGCGGATGCATTGATGAAAACAAGGAGCTTCTTTTTCGAAAGATATTTAAAAACCTGGACAATTTCTAGCATCTTTTCAAAAGGTGTATCACTCAGGGTTTCGACTTTGACACCAAGTGCATCGATTAACTCTAGAATGGTAATTTCATCATACTCTAGGTCTAACTCGTTTTCCAAACACTCAAATGCCAGCAATTCTGTAATCGTAGCAACCAACTTTTCAATCATGGACTTGACTTCGGGCTTGTCATTGAGTTGATTTTCTAAATCAGCATGTATCAGCTTGAGCATGGCAGGTGAGTTGAGATTATATCCTAAGACATCCGTTATCAGTAGCAGCTCTGATTCTTTCAGATCTTTTAGATTTCTATCAAACAATTTCAACTCCCCATCATCAGTATATTGGTAGAACTGCTTGACGATTGTTGAAAAGGTAAACTGGTCCTCCAACACTAAAAAAGTTGCATTTTCAATAGTTAATGGTTCATCCAATAGCGGGAAATTAATCTTCATCTCTAGGCTCCTCTCCCAGAAAGACCAAGCGTGCGTCGGAGTTTGCTACGCTGGTATTTCGCTCACCATTTAAGTAAATCATGCGAGAAAACTGCTTTTCTGTAACGGTTAAGAGAGTAATGCTCCCTTTTTTAGGATTATGAGTTTTAAGGCGTTCAATCATGGCGTTATTAGCAGAGTTGTTGAGCAAGAGCTTGCTATAGATGGAGAATTGGTGCATGATAAATCCCTCATCTATGAGGAACTTCCGAAATTTCCGATAGGCCTTACGTTCCTCTACGGTATCAACTGGCATATCAAACATTAAAATCATACGCATATATCGATAACTCATATCCTAAACTCAGGAACTCCTTTCTCAGGTTGATTGAGAGCTTGGATGACTTTCTTAGTATAGTCACTGATGATATTGGACAGGTACATATCTTTACCATTGTAGTGAAAGGTATTTGAGAAAATAGTAAAAAGTTCTCGTTTGATTTTGATAAAAGAACTGTTTCGATTTTCATAGACAATTCTATCAATAATCGGACGGAAAGGCTCCATAATATCGCTAGCAAGGTTGAATTGATTGAACTGGTTGGCATGTTTCAAGCCAAACTGGGTCATACAGCCAGACAACACAATCTCACGCGCAAACATACTCAAAATCAAGGTGTAGCCGTAGTCCAAGGCAGCATTGATATCACTATCTTGCTCACGGCTGAAATCATTTCCAAACAAGGTGTTGAAATAAATACGAGCTGCGTGTCCCTCACGGTTACTAGGATCAAATAGATCTAATCCATGATAGAGATCGATGACGGACTGGCTCTTTTCCAGAAAACCACAACTCCCCAGATAAAAAGCCTGATTGAGAATTTTTTGTGCAATAATGGTGGTCCAAACTTGTGCTTTAGCCTCCTCGCACCATGAGATTTGCCGAGAGAGTTGCAAACTGGAATCGTGCCGACCGTAGTAGGGCATTAAGTATGCAGTTGGCAAGCGTTTATCATCACAAAAGATGACCAGAATATTTTCATCCACCAAACGTTTAATCAGCATGGTGGAGAGAACGATATCCGTCGTCTCCAAAAGAAGGATGTCCACCTCGGACAGGTGAATCAACTCTGTCCGAGAGGCATCTTTAAAAATCAAGTGATTGTTCTTGTAGGAGAGCTTAGAGTGTGTATTGACAACAACGGTTCTCCATCCCATTAGTCTTCTCCCAGTTTGCTTAAGTCAATCCGAGTCTCGTAGAGACCAGTGATGGATTGGTGGATGAGGGTGGCGTTGAGGATTTCGGATACAGTTGTGTATCGTTTTCGATCAACATCTTTGCCAAAAAATTTAAAGGCAGCAGGAGCACCCAAAGCAGTAAAGGTCAACAAATTGATAAACGAATTTGCTAGAATTTCTATATCTGCTTGCTTATTGTCTGCATATAAGTTCTTGATTTTCTCTAGATTTGCATCTGCGAGGACATATTTTTGAGAGAACTCAGATACAAGATTTAATAAATCCTTAAATTCATTTCGGTGTTTCTGAATATATTCTAAATGTCCTGGTTCGTCTAGTTTATAGACATTTTTAGAATGGTAGAGCAAGGTTGTTAAATATACTGGAAGCACTATTTCATTGCCTTTTTGAAGTTCTTTCGCACTTGCAAGTAGTCGTCTGCGACCATTTTCCAGTTCAAATAAACTATACTTAGGTAGGCAGAGGATGTTTTCTTTACGGACATTATGATAGCCTTTATTTTCAAGGAAAGTTATTGGATTCTCCTCAAAAGCGGCCTTTTCCATAATCGTGATACCAACTAGAGTTTTGATAGTCTTCAGTTTTTTCGCTTTTCCTTTTTCGATATCGGCAATGAGCAAGATTGAGTAGGCGATAACCGGACTATCAAATCCCCCATATTTAGTAGTGTCCCAAAGAATATCCTTTGTTTTTCGAGGGATTAGCTTATCAGAATTTCCCTTAGGAAGAATGGACTCTTTAGAGAAGCCACCTGTTTGCACCTCTCGCTTCTTCACAATATTCACCTGCGGAAGTGAAAGAACTTTTTTGATTGTAGCGAAATCTTTTTCCTTATTCCAAGCGATTTCTCCGGTATCTTTGGAGTATTCGATATTCTCTCTTTTTACGATAGTTCCGTCTGCGTAATGCACCTCTTCTTTAAAGAAGTTCAACAAGTTTGAGTAGAAGAAATACTTTTCAGTTGCTTTTTCGATTTCTTTAGGGTCTTTGGATCTTGAGATGTATCTCTTAAGATCGTACTTTTGATAGTCACCATAGACGAATTCAGGCTCTAGTTTAGGATATTTCTTGAGGATAGCCTTAGCCACTACGGCATTTAAGTAGGCATCATGTGCGTGGTGGTAGTCATTGATTTCCCGCACCTTATATAACCCAAATTCTTTACGGAAGTTGGAAACCAGGTTGGATTTCAAAGTGATGATTTTGACATTACGGTTCTTCTTATCCTTCTCAGTCACTTCTTTATTGAAGCGAGCATCCAAAATCTGTGCAACATGTTTTGTGATTTGGCGTGTTTCAACTAGTTGGCGTTTGATAAAGCCAACTTTATCAAGCTCATTTAGCCCGCCTCGTTCAGCCTTGGTTAAATTGTTAAATTTACGGTAGGAAATCAATTTGAAATCCAATAATTGTTGCCAAAAAGCTTTCATCTTTTCAACTACTTCAAGACTAGGAACATTATCGGATTTCCCACGATTTTCTTTTGAACTCGTCAAGACACGGTTATCAAGAGAATCATCCTTGATAAAGGCTTGTGGGACGATGTGGTCAATGTCATAGCTGCTCAGTTGGTTGATGTCAAGAGCTTCTCCAGTATACATATCCTTCCCGTTTTGGAGATAGTAAAGGAAGAGACGGTCGTTTTGAAGTTGAATATTATCTGTTGGATGTTCCTTTAATATAGTTGAATCAAGCCCAGGAGCTAGATTTTTTAGTGCATCTTCAATGCGCTTATATCTCTGTTGGGAATTCTTTTTACCTTTAGCAGTGGTTTGATTTTCACGCGCCATTTCAATGACAATGGACTCAGGTTCGTGACCCATAACCTTGACAAGTTCATCAACGATCTTGATACTTTGTAAAATTCCCTTTTTAATGGCAGGGCTTCCTGGAAGTTCCTGAACAACTTGTTTCACATCATTTGTCTTACCAACCACTTGTGCTTTTTGGATAATTTCTTTGAAGGATAGTCCGTCATCATTGATTAACTGCATAAAGTTGCGATTGTTCTTACCGTCATCAATCAGGTAGTCAAGAATCGTTTTACCAGTTTGTTTATCACAGATACCGTTAATCAGTTTGGCAGAGAGTTTTCCCCAACCAGTATAATGTCGACGAGTTAGTGCTTTGATTACTTTTCCATCAAAGAGAGAGTCATATTGAGCAAGGCGTTGCTTGATCATCTCACGATCTTCAAAGATAGTTAGCGTGTGGACGATATTTTCAAGAATCTCTTCATTTTTAGGGTCATCCATAAACTCTTTATCTTTGGTAATCTTGAGTAAATCATGATAAGTAGAAAGACTAGCGTTAAATTGTTTTTCAATTCCTTTTAGTTCGATTCCATCGTAGCCATCAACATTGTGTAGAAACTGGATGATGTCTTTTTCAGTTACTTTTCTTTTCTCTTTGAATAATTGCTCGACAATTTGCCTCTTCTGCCCACTATCAAGGAATTGATAGTCTCTCAATCCTTCTGCAATAAATTTTACTTTTGTTAATTCATTATAGACAGCAAATGTTTCATACAAGAGACTATGCTTAGGCAAAACTTTTTCCTCTGGCAAATACAAGTCATAGTTAGTCATCTTATTGATGAAGTCTTCCGCAGAGCTTGCTTTATCAACAATTTCTTCAAAATTCCAAGGTCTTATTGCTTGATCAGAATTTCGAGTAAGCCAAGCAAAATCACGATTGCCACGAGCCAATGGGCCAACATAGTAAGGAATACGGAAGGTCAAGATTTTCTCTATCTTTTCTTTGTTTTCCTTCAGAAATGGATAATGTTCTCCTTGCCGACGGAGAATGGCATTCATCTCTTGAAGATGAATTTGGTGAGGAATAGAACCATTATCAAAGGTGCGTTGTTTTCTCAAGAAATCTTCACGTTCAATTTTATCCAGGAAATAGTCTGCCCCTTTAACATTATTTAAAATGCTCTTGAGATATTTATAAAATTCTTCCTCAGTTGCTAATTTACCATTTCTTTTACGTACTTTTAAATCAACCCCGACATATCCTGCATAACCATTTTTGCTATCGTCAGAAAAAACTTCATCATATTTTTCTGGAAGATTGTTTTTGATGAATTGTTTTAAAGATGCCAAATCTTTTTGGTGATTTTCATAGCGCTCAATCATAGATGCTGATAGCGGGGCCTTGGTTGAAGGATCTGTAACGGTTAAGATTCCTGATAGAAGAATAGCATCATAGAGTTTTTTAGCGGCCTCGAAAAGCTCTGCAAAACTATCTCCAATTTGTCCGAGTAAGTTTTCCAAATCTTCATCATAGGTATCTTTAGAGAATTGTAGTGGAGCTTTTTCTTCCAAGTCAAAATGTTTTTTAAACTCAGCTTGATTTCCTACAATTAACTTGAGAAATTCCGAAAATAAACCAGTGGACTTTTCATCAGGAAAGAGTTTTAGAACGCGTTCTCTCTTTGCAGATTTACTAATTTTATCAGTAAAAATTGCTTCTACTTGTGCGTCTTGTCCACTAAGTGAACTTCCTTCAAAGGTGTTGTCGTAAATGCTTATAAACTCGTTAAAGATTTTTTGGATATCATTGTTTTTAATATCGAAAGATTCTTCATATAAAAAATGTCCGCGGTATTTAATCATATGAGCTAATGCTAGATAGATTAAGCGCAAGTCAGTTCTTTCTTTTGAATCTGCTAATTGCTTTCTCAAATGATAGATAGTTGGAAATTGCTTATGGTATTTTTTTTCTTCTGCCAAGGTAGCAAAAATAGGATATTTACTCCCTCTTTTGTCCTCAGGAATTAAAAAGGAGTCATCCAATCGATGAAAGAAACTACTATCCACCTTGCTTATTTCCTCAGAAAAGATTTCTTGAAGATAGCGAAGACGATTTTTCCGGCGGGTATAGCGACGACGTGCAGTTCGTTTAAGGCGTCTAGCTTCAGCAGTAGTTCCCTCATCAAACAATAGAGTCCCGATGAGATTTTTCTTGATAAAGTGTTTATCGGTATTGCCCAAAACTTTCATCTTTTTCGATGGGACTTTATAATCGTCAGTGATAACACTCCATCCGACACTGTTAGTTCCGATATCAAGTCCGATAGAGTAATTTTTGTTTTCCATGTATAAAAACCTCCGTTGTATTTGTATTAAGATATAATTTAAAAATTAAGAAATGAGAGCTTTGATTAAGTCAATGCACCCCTTCATAAACTTTACTAACTCAGTTAGAATAGCTAAATTATCTTTAGTAAATTTGAATTTCTTCAAAACAATCTCCTTAAAATACAATCTCAATTATATTTTAGCATTTCCAATGAGAATTTCAATAAAATAATGATATATTTGTGGAAATCTGTTAGAATTATTAAGGGGTTGTATTTTAGTTTTAGAACTGTATTGTTTCAAATGAGGATAAACAAGCTTTTTGTCGTATCTGTAAAATAATTTACATTTCACTTGATAATCTTTGACAAGTATAGTACAATGAAATTGTTGGAACTATTCGAAACAACACAGCAAGTTAAAATAAGGCTTTGTCCGTACACAACTTGAAAAAGTGCGCGCCGATTCGGTGCTTTTTATTTTATTATACTAACTCATTGTACTCCTATTTTTATAAAAAAACAAATAATATCATAGCGCTTTCATGAAGTTTGAGACCGTTTCGATGGAGTTTATAAGTAAGTGAACTGAGAAATACGGATTCCTTTTTAAGTAGATGTTCTAAAGAATAGCAATATAAAATAAAAAGAACTGGGATAATTAACTATCCTAGTTCTTTTTTATATGAACTGTTCTTCTATTCCCCCTCAGCTAACTCTTTTCCGAGTTGGATGAGGTAGTCTTTCAAGTCGTCTTTGACTTGTGGGTGTTTGAGAGCGTAGTCGATCGATGTTTTCATAAAGCCAAACTTATCTCCGACATCGTAACGAGCCCCTTTGAACTCACGAGCAAATACACGTTGTGTTTTATTGAGGGTGTCGATTGCATCTGTCAGCTGAATTTCATTTCCTGCACCTGGAGCTTGATTTTCGAGGATTTGGAAAATTTCAGGAGTGAGGAGGTAGCGTCCGATAATAGCAAGGTCGCTAGGAGCATCCTCTGGCGCTGGTTTTTCAACGAAGGTTTCAACGCTGTAAAGGCCGTCTTTTCCTTCGCCTTGCGGAGCAATAACCCCGTAAGCAGATACTTCGTCATGAGGGACTGGCATAACAGCGATAGTAGACGCGTGGGTACGCTCGTAGTCATCCATGAGTTGTTTGGTGAGCGGAACAGCTTTTTCGTTGGTGATATCCATCAAGTCATCACCAAGCATAACGATAAAGGGTTCATTTCCAACGAAAGCCTTGGCTTGCAAAACGGCATCGCCGAGACCACGTGGATGCGTTTGGCGGATAAAATGTAGGCGCATGCCAGTTGTTTCATCAACTAGCTTTAAAAGATCTGTTTTCCCTTTTTCTTTGAGGTTGTATTCCAATTCGAAGTTTGAGTCGAAATGGTCCTCAATAGAACGTTTTGACTTACCCGTAACAACCAAAATGTCTTCGATACCAGATTTGAGAGCTTCTTCAACGATAAACTGGATAGTTGGCTTGTCTACGATTGGCAACATTTCCTTGGCCAAGGCCTTAGTTGCTGGGAGGAAGCGAGTTCCCAATCCAGCGGCAGGGATGACTGCTTTTCTGACTTGTTGTTTCATAAATGTTCCTTTCTATAAGGGTCTAAGACCATTCGTTTTCTGCTTTAAATTCATTGTTCATGATGTCAGTGATTGCTTCTTTGATATTGACACCTTCGTAGATAACTCGGTAAATAGCCTGTGTGATCGGCATGTAGACACCCAATTCCTGAGCCAGTTCGTAAGCTGCTCGAGTTGTTGAAATTCCTTCAATGACCATACCCATGTTGGCTTCGATGTCTGCTAGGGATTCTCCACGGCCGAGAGCGTCACCGGCTCTCCAGTTACGAGAGTGGACAGATGTCCCCGTTACAATCAAATCCCCAACTCCAGAAAGCCCGCTATAAGTTAGAGGATTTGCCCCAAGAGCGACTCCTAGACGGGTGATTTCTGCCAAGCCACGGGCAATGATAGCCGCCTTGGCATTGTCGCCAAACCCTAGTCCATGTAATGCACCAGCACCAACTGCGATGATGTTTTTAAGAGCACCAGCGGTTTCAACCCCGATAACGTCCGTATTTGTATAGAGGCGGAAGTAGTGATTGCTAAAGAGATTTTGGACGTACTGAGCAGTTTCGAGGTCTTTAGAGGCTGCTGTGATCAAGGTAATATCCCGTACAATAGTTTCCTCAGCATGGCTCGGTCCTGAAACAACGACGATATCACTGCGAAGGTCAGCTGGGATTTCCTCTTCAAGAATGGTTGATAGACGTTTGTGGCTATCTGGTTCCAAGCCTTTGGAGGCATGCATGATGATAACCTTGTGATCGAGTACCTTTGCTACTTGTCGGGCAACCAGTCTCGTTACTTTTGTTGGGACCACAAATAAAACAGCATCCACATCCTTTAGTGTTTCTTCCAAGTCATGATAGGCTTTGATCTTTTCGTCGAGTAGGATATCTTTGAAATAGCGTTTGTTTGTATGTTGGTTATTGATTTCATCGATCTGGTCAGAAATATTTCCCCAAATTCGAACCTCGTGTCCATTGTCGTTTAGGACTTGCGAAAGGGCGGTCCCCCAAGAACCAGGACCCAAGACAGCGATGGTTTGTTTCTTCATCTTTTCCTCCTTGTAAGAGTTCTTCCTTTCATTTTACCATAAAAAGCCTTTTCATGCATCACCTGTATATGAAAGCGCACTAATTTATAATAAGGAGACTTCTTTGACAAGATTCCTCTTTTTTGCTAGAATAGCATCAATATGAACGAATGAGAAGGAGCTGACGCAAGATGTCGCTCCCTTTATCTATTTTATTAGGAGGAAATATGCTCATTAAAAAAATAAAAACCTATAAATGGCAAGCCTTGGCATCCTTAATGATGACAGGCTTGATGGTTACGAGTTCGCTCTTGCAACCGCGCTATTTGCAAGAGGTGTTAGAGGCTTTGTTGGCCGGGCAAAATGAGGCTATTTATAGTATTGGCGCTTGGCTGATAGGAGTAGCCCTAGTCGGTCTGGTTGCAGGTGGGGTCAATGTAACGCTTGCAGCCTACATTGCTCAAGGAGTGTCTTCGGATCTTCGGGAAGACGCCTTTCGCAAGATTCAGACCTTTTCTTATGCCAATATCGAGCAGTTTAATGCGGGTAATCTTGTCGTCCGTATGACCAATGATATCAACCAAATTCAGAATGTGGTGATGATGGCTTTTCAAATCCTCTTCCGTCTCCCTCTTCTCTTTATCGGTTCCTTTATCTTGGCGGTTCATACTCTTCCATCACTTTGGTGGGTGATTGTCCTCATGGTGCTCCTAATCTTTGCACTAACAGCCATCATGATGGGGATGATGGGGCCACGATTTGCTAAGTTTCAAACTCTTCTTGAACGGATCAATGCTATCGCCAAAGAAAATCTACGTGGTGTGCGCGTGGTCAAATCCTTTGTACAGGAAAAAGCACAATTTGACAAATTTACTGAGGTTTCAGATGAACTTCTCGGGCAAAATCTTTATATCGGTTATGCCTTCTCAGTTATAGAACCTGTTATGATGCTAGTCGGCTATGGAGCGGTCTTCCTCTCTATCTGGTTGGTGGCAGGCATGGCTCAGTCAGATCCATCTGTTGTGGGCTCTATTGCTTCCTTTATCAACTATCTCAGCCAGATTATCTTTACCATCATCATGGTTGGATTTTTAGGAAATTCTGTCAGCCGTGCCATGATTTCCTTGCGTCGTATCCGCGAAATTCTAGATACCGAGCCAGCGATGACCTTTAAAGATCTCCCAGATGAGGAGTTAGAAGGAAGTCTCTCTTTTGAAAATGTAACCTTCACCTATCCCAATGACGATGAGCCTATGCTGAAGAATGTAACCTTTGAAATTGCGCCTGGTCAGATGATCGGTGTGGTTGGGGCTACTGGAGCAGGGAAGTCCACTCTAGCTCAGTTAATTCCACGACTTTTTGATCCACAGGAGGGATCTATCAAGATTGGTGGCAAGGATATTCGAGACGTCAGCGAGGGAACCTTGCGTAAAACAGTTTCCATCGTCTTGCAACGTGCTATTCTCTTTAGTGGGACAATTGCAGATAATCTTCGTCAAGGAAAAGGAAATGCCAGCGTGTCAGAAATGGAACGTGCAGCACGGATTGCCCAAGCCAGCGAATTTATCGGACGCATGGAAAACAAATTTGAGAGTCAGGTCGAAGAACGTGGCACCAACTTTTCTGGTGGACAAAAACAACGGATGTCCATTGCCCGTGGGATTGTCAGCAATCCCCGTATCCTGATTTTTGACGATTCGACTTCAGCCCTAGATGCAAAGTCAGAAAGACTCGTACAGGAAGCTTTGAATAAAGACCTGAAAGGGACGACAACCATTATCATCGCTCAAAAGATCAGTTCAGTCGTCCATGCAGATAAGATTTTGGTCTTGGACCAAGGACGATTGATTGGTCAAGGCACACATGCAGACTTGGTAGCTAACAACGCCATCTACCGCGAAATCTACGAAACACAAAAGGGAAAGGAGGAATAAAATGAAAACAGTGCGATTTTTCTGGAATTACTTTAAAGTTTACAAGCTCTCCTTTGTCATTGTGATTCTGATGGTTGCAGTTGCGACGATTGCCCAAGCCCTCTTTCCAGTTTTTTCAGGTCAAGCAGTGACGGAGCTCGCTAACCTAGTTTTAGCTTATCAAAATGGAACTTCCGAACTAGCCTGGCAGAGTTTATCAGCTCTGATGCTGAATCTAGCTCTAGTTGTCCTCGCCTTAGTGGTATCCAGTTTGATTTACATGACCTTGATGACCTGTGTGATTGCCGAGTCGACAAATGAGATGCGTAAGGGCCTTTTTGGTAAACTTTCCCGTTTGACGGTTTCTTTCTTTGACCGCCATCATGATGGCGATATCCTTTCTCGCTTCACGAGTGACTTGGACAACATCCTTCAAGCCTTCAATGAAAGCTTAGTTCAGGTCATGAGCAATATTGCTCTTTACATCGGTTTGATTTTTGTCATGTTTTCAAGAAATGTGACGCTCGCCCTGATAACAGTAGCCAGCACCCCAGTGGCCTTTCTCATGTTGGTCTTCATCGTGAAAATGGCCCGCAAGTACACCAATCTCCAGCAAAAAGAGGTTGGGAAACTAAACGCCTACATGGATGAGAGTATTTCTGGACAGAAAGCTGTTATCGTACAAGGAATTCAAGACGACATCGTAGCAGGCTTTGTGGAGCAAAATGAGCGCGTGCGCAAGGCAACTTTTAAAGGGAGAATGTTCTCAGGTATCCTCTTTCCAGTCATGAATGGGATGAGCTTGGTTAATACGGCCATCGTCATTTTTGTAGGTTCGGCTGTCTTGCTGAACGATCCAAGTATCGAAACAACGACAGCCCTAGGTTTGATCGTCATGTTTACCCAATTTTCTCAGCAGTACTACCAGCCGATTATCCAGGTGGCTGCGAGTTGGGGGAGCCTCCAGTTGGCCTTTACTGGGGCGGATCGTATCCAAGAAATGTTCGATGCAGAAGAAGAAATCCGTCCGCAAAATGCACCAGCCTTTACGGAATTACGAGAAGGTGTTGAAATCAGTCACATTGATTTTTCTTATTTGCCTGACAAGCCGATTTTAAAAGATGTTAGCATTTCAGCTCCTAAGGGGCAGATGATAGCAGTTGTTGGCCCGACTGGCTCGGGGAAAACGACCATCATGAACCTCATCAATCGTTTCTACGATGTGGATGCAGGTAGCATTTCCTTTGATGGGAAAGACATTCGTGACTACGACTTGGATAGCCTGCGGAGTAAGGTCGGGATTGTCTTGCAGGATTCGGTCTTGTTTAGTGGAACAATCCGAGACAATATCCGCTTTGGTGTGCCAGATGCCAGTCAGGAAATGGTCGAAGCGGCTGCCAAGGCAACTCATATTCATGACTATATCGAAAGCTTGCCTGACAAGTATGATACCCTTATTGATGATGATCAAAATATCTTCTCGACTGGGCAGAAACAATTGATTTCCATCGCTCGGACCTTGATGACAGATCCTCAAGTCCTAATCTTAGACGAAGCGACTTCCAATGTCGATACCGTAACAGAAAGTAAGATTCAACATGCCATGGAGGCAGTAGTAGCAGGTCGAACCAGTTTTGTCATTGCCCATCGTCTCAAGACCATCCTCAATGCAGATCAGATTATTGTCCTCAAAGATGGAGAGGTCATTGAACGTGGAAATCATCACGAGTTGCTCAAACTCGGCGGCTTCTATTCAGAACTGTATCACAATCAATTTGTCTTCGAATAAAAAAGAAGTTGTCCTCATTGGGCAGCTTTTTCTTGTCCATAAAAAATACTTATCACGGTCTTTAAAAAAACATATTAGACAGGAAAAGGTTGGAGTGATAAGATAAGACTGTCGCAGAAAATCGAAAGGAGACACATCATGGCTAGAACGGTTGTAGGAGTTGCTGCAAATCTATGTCCTGTAGATGCAGAAGGGAAAAACATTCATTCATCTGTATCCTGTAAATTTGCAGAGAGCATTCGTCAAGTCGGAGGTCTCCCTTTAGTGATTCCTGTTGGTGATGAGTCCGTTGTGCGCGATTATGTGGAAATGATTGACAAACTCATCTTGACAGGTGGGCAAAATGTCCATCCTCAGTTTTATGGAGAGAAAAAAACCATTGAGAGCGATGATTACAACCTAGTGCGAGATGAGTTTGAACTGGCCCTCTTGAAAGAAGCGCTCCGTCAGGATAAGCCCATTTTAGCAATCTGCCGTGGTGTCCAGCTGGTCAATGTTGCTTTTGGCGGCACCCTCCACCAAGAAATTGAGGGCCACTGGCAAGGCTTGCCTTTCGGGACATCTCATTCTATTGAGACAGTAGAAGGAAGCGTGGTGGCTAAGTTGTTTGGCAAAGAAAGTCAGGTCAACTCAGTCCATCGTCAAAGTATCAAAGACCTAGCACCTAATTTCCGTGTGACAGCTATTGATCCAAGAGACCAGACCATCGAAGCGATTGAGTCTATCGACGAGCATCGTATCATTGGTTTGCAGTGGCATCCAGAGTTTTTGGTCAATGAAGAGGACGGCAATTTAGAACTATTTGAGTATTTATTAAATGAATTGTAACGGTTAGAATATCTAGCCGTTTTTATTCGTCCTTTCAGATTTTTTGTATTTTAGCGTTTTTACGCAAACGTTTGAATTATGATAAAAATTGGGCAAATTCAATAAAAAAGCTTGAAAAAATCGAAGGTAAGCGTTATGATAGAAAAGAAGAAATATTGGAGGATTATCATGTCACATATTAAATTTGATTATTCAAAAGTTTTAGACAAATTTGTTGCCCCACATGAAGTGGAATACATGCAAGCACAAGTAACAGCTGCAGACGAATTGATTCGTAAAGGAACTGGTGCTGGTAGCGACTTTTTGGGTTGGTTGGACCTTCCTGAAAATTATGACCGCGAAGAATTCGACCGCATCTTGAAAGCTGCTGAGCAAATTAAATCAGACAGCGATGTTTTGGTTGTAATCGGTATCGGTGGATCTTACCTTGGTGCCAAAGCAGCCATCGACTTCTTGAACCACCACTTTGCTAACTTACAAACAAAAGAAGAGCGTAAAGCGCCACAAATCCTTTACGCTGGAAACTCAATTTCATCTACTTACCTTGCTGACTTGGTAGAGTACGTAGCTGACAAAGACTTCTCAGTAAACGTGATTTCTAAATCAGGTACAACAACAGAACCAGCCATCGCTTTCCGTGTCTTTAAAGAACTCTTGGTTAAGAAATACGGTCAAGAAGAAGCTAACAAACGTATCTACGCTACAACTGACCGCCAAAAAGGTGCTGTTAAGGTTGAAGCAGATGCCAACGGTTGGGAAACATTTGTTGTTCCAGATGACATCGGTGGACGCTTCTCAGTCTTGACAGCAGTTGGTTTGCTTCCAATCGCTGCATCAGGAGCTGACATCAAAGCCCTTATGGAAGGTGCGAATGCAGCTCGTAAAGACTACACTTCAGACAAGATTGCTGAAAATGAAGCTTATCAATACGCAGTAGTTCGTAACATCCTTTACCGCAAAGGCTACGCTACTGAAATCTTGGTAAACTACGAGCCATCACTTCAATACTTCTCAGAATGGTGGAAACAATTGGCTGGTGAGTCAGAAGGGAAAGACCAAAAAGGTATTTACCCAACTTCAGCAAACTTCTCAACTGACTTGCACTCATTGGGTCAATTTATCCAAGAAGGAACTCGTATCATGTTTGAAACAGTTGTTCGTGTTGACAAACCACGTAAGAACGTGATCATTCCTACTTTGGAAGAAGACCTTGACGGACTTGGTTACCTTCAAGGAAAAGACGTTGACTTTGTAAACAAAAAAGCAACTGACGGTGTTCTTCTTGCCCACACAGACGGTGATGTACCAAACATGTACGTAACCCTTCCAGAGCAAGATGCCTTCACTCTTGGCTACACGATCTACTTCTTCGAATTGGCTATCGCCCTTTCAGGTTACTTGAATGCCATCAACCCATTTGACCAACCAGGTGTTGAAGCATACAAACGCAACATGTTTGCCCTTCTTGGAAAACCAGGATTTGAAGAATTGAGCAAAGAGCTTAACGCACGTCTATAATAAAAGAAAAGAGTGGCCTGACCACTCTTTTTACTCTCTTTATCCGTAGAAATTGGACTCAGGAGAGACTTGTGATATAATATAGAAAGCAAAAAGGCAGACGCCTAGAGACTTTATAGGAGAAGCTATGTCAAAAGATATCCGCGTACGCTACGCACCAAGTCCAACAGGACTACTACACATCGGAAATGCCCGTACAGCATTGTTTAACTACCTTTACGCACGCCATCATGGTGGAACTTTTATCATTCGTATCGAAGATACTGACCGTAAACGCCATGTTGAGGATGGAGAACGTTCACAGCTTGAAAATCTTCGTTGGTTAGGAATGGATTGGGATGAAAGTCCAGAAACTCATGAAAACTATCGCCAGTCAGAGCGTTTGGAACTCTATCAAAAATACATCTACCAATTGCTAGCTGAAGGAAAAGCCTACAAATCTTACGTTACAGAAGAAGAGTTGGCAGCTGAGCGCGAACGCCAAGAAGCAGCTGGCGAAACACCACGCTACATCAATGAATATCTTGGCATGAGCGAAGAAGAAAAGGCGGCTTACATTGCAGAACGTGAAGCAGCTGGTATCATCCCAACTGTCCGTTTGGCTGTCAATGAGTCTGGTATCTACAAATGGCACGATATAGTCAAAGGTGATATCGAGTTTGAAGGTGGCAATATTGGTGGTGACTGGGTTATTCAAAAGAAAGACGGTTACCCAACTTACAATTTTGCTGTTGTGATTGATGATCACGATATGCAAATTTCTCATGTTATCCGTGGAGATGACCACATTGCCAACACCCCAAAACAGCTTATGGTTTATGAGGCTCTTGGTTGGGAAGCTCCAGAGTTCGGTCACATGACTTTGATCATCAACTCTGAAACGGGTAAAAAATTGTCTAAACGCGACACCAACACCCTTCAGTTTATCGAAGACTACCGTAAAAAAGGCTATTTGCCAGAAGCAGTCTTTAACTTTATTGCTCTTCTTGGTTGGAACCCAGGTGGCGAAGATGAAATCTTCTCACGTGAGGAATTGATTAAACTCTTTGATGAAAATCGTCTCAGCAAGTCACCAGCAGCCTTCGATCAGAAAAAACTAGACTGGATGAGCAACGACTACATCAAGAGAGCTGACTTAGCAACTATCTTTGAGATGGCAAAACCATTCCTAAAAGAAGCAGGGCGTTTGACTGACAAGTCTGAAAAAATGGTGGAACTCTACAAACCACAAATGAAGTCAGTGGATGAAATTGTTCCATTGACAGATCTTTTCTTTGCAGATTTCCCAGAGTTGACAGACGCTGAGCGCGAGGTCATGGCAGGAGAAACCGTTCCGGTTGTTCTAGAAGCCTTCAAAGCGAAACTAGAAGCAATGACAGATGAGGAATTTGTGACAGAAAACATCTTCCCGCAAATCAAAGCAGTTCAAAAAGAAACAGGTATCAAAGGAAAAAATCTCTTCATGCCGATTCGTATTGCTGTATCAGGTGAAATGCATGGACCAGAACTTCCAGATACGATTTACCTATTAGGTCGTGAAAAATCTATCCAGCATATCGATAACATGCTCAAAGAGATTTCTAAGTAAAAAGGACTTCCAATGGATACTTGGGAAAAGATGTATGAAGAAGCACGAACCTTATTCAATCCCCATGAAGTTTCTGACTTTGTTTATGCTAACCATGTTGTTGCTGCGATAGAAGCAGAAGATGGTCAAATCTTCACAGGATTCTGTATGGAGGGCACTTGTGGCGTTTTTCATCTTTGTGCAGAACGAGCGGCTCTCTTCAATATGTATCAATTTTCAGGAAAAACTAAAGTTAAGAAAATCCTCGCCTTTCGAGATAAACCTTCCTACGGCGAAGGATCAGGTATGCCCTGTGGCGCATGCAGAGAATTTCTCTTAGAATTGAATGCTGAAAATAAAGAAGCAGAGTTCATGATGGACTACAAAACAAGAAAAACAATCAAAGTTGCCGAGTTGATCCCATACTGGTGGGGAGAGGAACGTGCGACTAATTGGCAAGATAAATAGAAGGAGTCAGTTTTACTGGCTCTTTTCCCTTATTTTTTCAGAATTTCGGTAAAGAGGAAAAAAGTTCTTGACAAAGGAGGAAAAGTAGGTATAATAGAAAGAGTTGAAAAACTCAAGGTCCGTTGGTCAAGGGGTTAAGACACCGCCTTTTCACGGCGGTAACACGGGTTCGAATCCCGTACGGACTA